>JBCAXC010000365.1:0-3087 GCA_038534255.1 Pseudomonadota bacterium | reverse complement strand
GGTCGAGTGGTACAAGGTGGTTGCACGCGAACAAGATGAGGCGATCAACATGACGACCCGTCAAATTCGGGCGGCTCACTGATGGGATGTGCGGATGACGATTGGGCTGTGGCGGACCTGGATCACAACGCGCACAAGCCATTTCGTTCTACGCGGTGTTGCGCCGGTCGCGAAATGCCCGAATTTGACGGGTCGTCATGTTGATCGCCTCATCTTGTTCGCGTGCAACCACCTTGTACCACTCGACCGTTTCCGCAACCGTTTGATCCACACTCCAGGTGGGTATCCAGCCCAACTCGTTCCGGGCTTTGGAGGAGTCGAGATACAACACGGCGGCTTCGTGTGGCGCGGCTGAGTTTTGCTCGCACTGCCAGCTCAGCGCATCCCAGTGCGTCGAGAAACGCGACAGTAGATCTTCGACCGCAATGTTGGATGCTGTTTCAGGGCCAAAATTGTAGCTGCTCGCGCATTCCGGTTTTCCCTCCAGAAGATGTCGCGCGAGCAAGAGATATCCATCAAGGCAATCGAGCACGTGTTGCCACGGGCGCGTGGCTTTCGGCGACCTTATCGCAAGTGTTTTCTCCGCCGTGATCGCGCGCACGGCATCCGGGATGAGGCGATCCGTGCTCCAGTCGCCACCGCCGATGACATTACCGGCGCGGGCTGATGCCAAAAGCGGTCCGTTTCCGAAAAAGGATTTTCGATAGCTTTGAACCACCAGTTCCGTCGCCGCCTTGCTGGCGCTGTAGGGATCGTGGCCACCGAGCGCGTCTGTTTCGCGATAGCCCCAGTGCCAGGAATTGTTTTCGTAACACTTGTCAGTCGTGACGATGAGCGCGGCTCGTGTCGTGTCGCTCGCACGGACAGCATCGAGCACGTTGACCGTTCCCATGACATTGGTGTGCCAGGTCGTGCTCGGGTCCTCATAGCTTGCGCGCACAAGCGGCTGGGCTGCCATGTGAATGACGAGATCCGGAGCAAATTTCGAAAGGCAGCGCGAAACGTTCGCGGCATCGCAGACATTGCCGATGTTGTGCGTGTCGATCTGCTCGTGGGCTTGCGTAAGCTCGAACATACTCGGCGTCGTTTCCGGGGCCAGCGCGTATCCGCAAACAATGGCGCCCTCGGCAGCGAGCATATGGGTCAGCCACGTGCCCTTGAATCCGGTGTGCCCCGTCAGGAAGACCCGGCGCCCTTGCCAGAAGCTTCTTTGCGTCATGCCCACGTCTTCCATGGCGCTTTGCCTTCCGCCCAGAGACGTTCCAACATGTTTTTTTCGCGCAGGGTGTCCATCGGCTGCCAGAACCCGTGATGCTTGAACGCCTGAAGCTGGCCATCACGGGCGAGCCCGATGAGTGGCTCCTGCTCCCACACCGTTGTGTCATCGGTTATGCGCTCCAACACGTTGGTCGAGAGCACAAAGAACCCACCGTTGATCCAGCTGCCATCTCCGCGCGGCTTCTCCTCGAACCCGAGCACGTTCTCGTCATCGAGGTTGAGAGCGCCATAGCGACCGAGTGGCTGTACGGCCGTGACCGTGGCCAGACGATTGTGAGCGGAGTGAAAGTCGAGCAGTGCGGCAATATCGATGTCGGCGACACCATCGCCATAGGTGAGGCAAAACGCTTCATCGTCAGCGAGATGTTCAGCAACGCGCTTGATGCGGCCGCCCGTCATAGAGTTTTCGCCGGTATCAACAAGCGTTACTTTCCACGGCTCGGCTTTTTGCCTGTGGATCACCATTTCGTTTGCCGACATGTCGAATGTGACGTCGGACATATGGAGAAAATAATTCGAAAAATACTCCTTGATCATATATCCCTTGTAGCCACAGCAGACGATAAACTCCGTCAGTCCATGGTGGGAGTACATCTTCATGATGTGCCAGAGGATCGGTTTGCCACCAATCTCGATCATGGGTTTTGGGCGAAGGCCGGATTCCTCCGAAATGCGCGTGCCGAGACCGCCTGCGAGAAGGACTACTTTCATTCTTGCTTGCCAGTGCTGTGATGATCGTTGGTCGAGAACGGAAGACGCCTAACCTGCGACGCGTCCTGCGCGGAGTTGCCGGGATCGACGCAAGCTGTTGAATCTACGAAACAGGTGGCGCAACGGCGCGTGGAATGTCGCGACCACGCTGCCTAAGAGCCTGTTTGACGCGAGCGCCAGCAGCCGCCGTGTTCCATTGGATGCATCAATTTCCATGATCTTGTCCGCCGCGACCTCAACATCCGAACGACTTACCGCTTTCATGGCGACACCCTCAAGGAGCAACAACGCAAGTACGCGGGCGCGCTTCGCCTTGGCCCTCAAGTAGGTGTCTCCCATCTTGTCGAGCAGCGGTGCCAGTCGGTCACTCGTCTCCAGTAGTTGATAGATCGCGCGGGTGTCGTCGATGGTGGCGAGTGTGCGGACCGCGTCCGTTTTGCCGTCGCGTGCACCCCAGTTTCTGTGTTTGCCCACGAGGGTGTTCGCGTACACGGCGCCGCCCTGCTCAAGCAAGCGAACGGCGAGCGCATAGTCAGCCGAATATTTGATGCCCTCTTGGCCCATGCCGCCCGCCTGCACGAACGCTTCGGTTCGTATCAGATCGCCAACCAGCCACGACGATGTCCGGTTAAGTTGGACGAAGAGCTGCAGCATGTCCGCGACGCTGTACTCACCGTCCGGGAAGAGGTTCTCGCGACAGCGATACACCTCATGGTCCGGGTTTTCATGCGAGACGTTGGCAATCTCGCCAAACGCGAACATGGCGGCGGGCGCAGCCTCAAGTCGAGGTACGAGCGTCGCGAGCCAGTCCGGTGTCACCAAGTCATCCGAGCAGAGAAAGCTGATATATCTGCCTGTCGCATGCGCGCTTGCAAACTGGAAGTGCGGGACCATCGGCAGATGGGTCGGTGGGCGCACGACCCTCAGGCGCGGGTCGGTGAATGTGTTCAACACATCCGCCGTACCGTTGGTGGAGTGGTTATCGGAGATGATGACTTCGATGTTTGTGTAGGTCTGGGCGAACGCACTCGCGATCGTCGCGCGCAAGAAGTTCAGACGCATGTTGTAGGTGGGGATGACAATGCTCACGAGTGGGGT
>JBCAXC010000364.1:0-3095 GCA_038534255.1 Pseudomonadota bacterium | reverse complement strand
GGGGCTTCATCGGCGTCGAAGCGCAGGGCGTGGAGCATCGCATCAAGATGACGCGTCGTGCCGGCGCCGCCCTGCACGGCGAGACCTGCCGGCTTGTCGATGGCGATGACATGATCATCGCGGAACAATACGCGTTCGCGCAGTTCGTCACGCTCTGCGCGGCTCAACGTGTGGGATTTTTCTTCTCTGCGCTGCCGGGCGCTCGTGCGCGCTTCATCCATCCTGTCTTCAGGCAACGGAGGCACGCGCACGGTCTGGCCCTGCTCAAGCCGCGTGCTCGTTTTGACGCGCGCACCGTCGACACGCACCTGTCCCGTCCGCAGCAGTTTCTGCAATTGGCCGAAACCCAACGCCGGGTAGTGCTGGCGGAACCAGCGATCGAGACGAAGGCCATCGTCGGCGGCGATCACATCACGCTGGACGACGCCGGTCATTTGAGGTTGTCCATCATCGCGGCACGCCCTGACGCATGATCGCGAGACCGATGAAAACGGCCGCGACCGACAAGATGACAGACGCCATCGTGTAGCCAAATGCTGATGCGGCCTGCTTGCGCTCCAGCAGGGTCACGATGTCGAGTGCGAAGGCCGAAAAGGTCGTGAACCCACCAAGCACACCGACCGCGAAAAAGACCCGCAGGGCCGCGGGATCCTCGCTCGCGCGCAGCGCGAGCCAGCCGATCAGAAGGCCGATGGCGAGCGACCCGACAACATTGATGATGAGCGTGCCCCACGGGAACGTCAGGCCGAGCGTGCGCGTCGCCGCGACGCCGACGAGATAACGGGCTGAAGCGCCTATCGCTCCACCGCACGCCGCGAGCACTGTCATCTTGAGCATTGTTCACGGGCGCCATGTTCGCGTTTCGTCGGCGGCTATCTGATGAGTTTTCCCGCCGCGATGCGCGCAATCAGATACCCGGTGAGCGCCGCCCCGGCAATGACGGAGAAGTAGACGAGGCTGTAGGTTTCCTCGAACTCGTCCGGGCTCTGGAATTCGGATTCGCCGGTATACCAGACGGCTCCGGCCTGCGCGAGAAAGTAGGCGCCGATGATCGCGCCAATGAGCCCGCCCGCCAATCCAATGATCGGTTTCATTCGACCTCCCAGAACCAGATTTCCTTCGAGCCGGAATACCCGCCGTAGTAACCGAGCCAGGAGAAATATTCCATGAGCCAGCTCGCCGTCGTGCGGTAACCGTCAAACAGATCGATGTGATCGCCCGTGGCCCGCCCAGTGCCCCGCTCGCCGGAGCGGGCCCAATAGTCTTTCAGGAAAATGATGCCCTTGCGCCCGAACAGGATTTTCGTGAACTGGGCCGGCTGCTCGCCCCGCAGTTTTTCGGTGTTGCCGAGCCATGGCAGGTTCGCGCGGTTGAGGCCATCGGCGAAGGCTTGTGCCCGGATGAAGTGCATCATGGACGGTGGATGCACGCCGCACGTTGGCCCACCCCTGATCTGACCCGGCTTCACGCCTGCACGGCGCATGCACTCACCCAAGCGGATTGCACACTGATTGGCGTAGGACGGTCGTCCGTCCGGCCGGCGGCAGGGCAGCTGGTTCGAGCGGTTGGTCGGGTGGACCTCCCAGAGGTCGCTGAACGTGGGGTTGGCCATGGGGTGCACTCGCGCTCAGTCGGATTGTAGCTGCGCCAGTCTATCCAGTTCTGCATGGCGATGAAATGGCTGAACGCACGCGCGGTCGGCTATAGCTGTCCCCGCTCCGCGCGCAGGCTCGCCCAGTAGTCGAGGCGTTTGCGGATTTCACGCTCGAAGCCACGATCGGGTGGCGCGTAATAGGTCGGGCGGGGCATGTCATCGGGGAAGTAGTTTTGCCCGGAGAACGCCTGCGGCGCGTCGTGGTCGTAGGCGTAGCCGTCGCCATAGCCCTGCTCGGCCATCAGATCCGTCGGTGCGTTGAGGATGATTTTGGGTGGCGCGACGGAGCCGGTTTCCTTTGCTGCGCGCATCGCGGATTTGTAGGCGACATAATTGGCGTTCGATTTCGGAGCAGTGGCGAGATAGATCGTGGCTTGCGCGATCGCGAGTTCGCCTTCCGGGCTGCCGAGGAAATCGTAGGCGTCCTTGGCAGCAAGCGCCTGAGTGAGCGCCTGCGGGTCCGCCAGTCCAATGTCTTCCACCGCCATGCGCACGAGACGCCGCACAAGAAACAGCGGGCTCTCGCCGCCGACGAGCATCCGCGCGAGCCAATAGAGCGCGGCATCGGGATCGGACCCCCGCACCGACTTATGGAGTGCGCTGATCAGGTTGTAGTGACCCTCGCGTGACTTGTCGTAGATCGGTGCACGGCGCTGGACGCGGGCGGAGAGTTCCGAGCGATCCAGCGGTGGGCCATCGTGACCGGCGGTTGTGGCGAACACGTCTTCGGCGAGGTTCAGCAAGGAGCGCCCGTCGCCGTCCGCCATGGCACGCAACGCATCGCGAGCGTCATCGTCGAGGGGAAGCGGACGGCCCTCCTCGGCCTCGGCACGCGCCAGAAGGTTTTCGAGATCGTCTTCGGTCAGCCGCTCGAACGACAGCACGGTGGCGCGGGAGAGCACAGCAGCGTTCAGCTCGAATGACGGGTTTTCCGTCGTTGCGCCGACGAGGGTGATCGTCCCGTCTTCCATGTGGGGAAGAAAACTGTCCTGCTGGGCGCGGTTGAAGCGATGGATCTCGTCGATGAAAAGCAAAGTGCCGCGACCCGAAGCGCGCCGGCCTTTCGCGCGCTCGAACGCCTCGCGCAAATCCTTAACGCCGGAGAAAATTGCGCTGAGTTGCTCGAACTCGAGATCAGTCGTATCGGCGAGAAGGCGCGCGACCGTCGTCTTGCCGCTGCCGGGCGGGCCCCAGAAGATGACGCTCGTCAGCCGACCGGCGTTCACCATCCGGGTGAGCGTGCCGTCGGCCCCGACGATGTGTGCCTGGCCGACGACATCGGCAAGTGTGCCTGGACGCAGCCGATCGGCGAGCGGGCGCGGTGCCGCCGCTTCAAGGCCTGCCGCCTCGAACAGCGTGCTCACAACCGCGAACTGCGCACATTCAGTGGAATAACCTTGCGCCCACGTCTCACAAGCAGGCGCCAGACCCGCGGCGTCTC
>JBCAXC010000363.1:0-3098 GCA_038534255.1 Pseudomonadota bacterium | reverse complement strand
CTACAACGGGATTTTGCCGGCGGGGGCGCAATGCCAGTGATCTGCTGGCAACCTGTGAGCAAGACACTATAGAGTTCCGCGAGCGGCTGTCGTACCCCCTGGAGCGTCGCGACAGTCCAGTTGCCGCCTTCGCGGGACTCTATAGTGTCTTGCTCACAGGTTGCCAGCAGATCACTGGCATTGCGCCCCCGCCGGCAAAATCCCGTTGTAGCCTGGTAAACACGCAAAACCCCGGCAGCGGAGCGCCTGAAGCGCCCACTGCCGGGGTCGGTAACTTGGCAACCCTGACGGCTGCCAACACGTTGATCGATGCGCGGTAAAATCAGTCGCGGCTTAAAGGATCATCGAGTCGGACGAGAACAGTTCGTCGACATCCGTCATCACACCGTCCAGCGTGGCAACCATCTGCCAGCCATAGTCAGAGCCGGAGTAAACCGAGACGATCGTTCCATCTTCGGTCTGCTCGGTCCGTACGACATCGGCCACCTCGTCATACTTGGTCGACTTGATGAGGTCTGCGAAGTCGAGGGTGTCTTCGCCGAGCACGAAATCCGAGATCGTATCAACTGCATCGACGTCCTTTCGCTGCCAGGTGAAGGTATCTTCGCCTTCGCCACCGATCAGTGTGTCGGCGCCCTTGTAGCCGCGCATCGTGTCGTCGCCCGCGCCGCCATCGATCGTCTCGTCGCGCTTCGATCCCTTGAAGGTATCGTCGCCACTTCCGCCGACAATATGCTCGAAGCCGTTGATCGTGTCCTTGTGCCCGCTGCCCTTGACCGTTCCTTTCGAGATGTCGAAGCGGAGGTCGCCAGCGCCAGAGTCCGCATAGCTGAGCATGTCGTGGCCTGACCCGCCGGTATAGCTGTCGCGGCCACGGGCCCCCGCCAGGATCACGTCATCGCCGCTGTCGCCGAGCACAGTGTCATTGCCAGCACCATCGGAGATCGTGTCGTGGCCCTTGCCGCCATAGAGCGTGTCGTCGCCAGCGTCGCCTGACATCTCGTCGTCACCCGAGTTGCCGTACATGACGTCGTCGCCCTTGCCGCCAGACATCGTGTCATCGCCACGCATGCCAAGCATCAGGTCATCGCCATCGTCGCCCGTCAGGACGTCTGAGTCGTTGGTCTCGGGGATTTCCAGAGTGTTCTCACGCAGGCTACCGCCAATCTCATCCCGCGTACCGGTATCGGCACCCGCAAGCACATCGATCAGTGCGGCATCAGCCTGTCCGCCCACAACGAGGTCGTCGCCATTGCCACCAACGAGAATGTCGTGGCCACCGCGACCGTTGAGGATGTCGTCGCCGTTGTTGCCTTCCAGACGGTTGTCCACATCGGACCCGCTGAGGATGTCATCGCCGGTTCCGGAGATGACGTTCTCGATGCTGACGTAACGGTTGTCGTACTGGTCCGTCTCCGCAGCGAGGTCGATATGATAGTCGAAATCTTCGAGCGGAGTGCCGTCGATCTGGAAGGTGTCGTTCCCTTCACCACCGTCAAAAAGATCGTCCGAGCTGTCGTCGGTCCACTCGGAGAGAGTGTCATCACCGGCGCCGCCATAGACTTCGTCGGTGCCGGTTCCACCGGTCAGCCAGTCGTTGCCCTCGCCGCCATTGATGACGTCATCACCACCGTTACCGTGAAGGGTGTCATTGCCGCCGTATCCATTGAGGACGTCAGCACGTCGCGTGCCTCCGATGCGGTCGTCGCCGGATGTTCCGTTGTAAGTCGCCATTGGTCTGCCCCACAAAACTATCGCTGTCGTGGGAGAGAAATACGCCGCGGTGTGCTCCGATTTGCTGAAACCAATTATTTCAATTTTACACGTGGGGCCGGATGCGCTGCCGTGGTTAACACGCGTTAAAACCTGGCGCTCAAGAGCAGATCAAAATTGTTGAAAGTCGGTGCGGCGGAAACCGCTTGCAGGGACGCAAGACATCAGTCCGTATCCGGCTCGATCCCGGCACGCACGGCAAACGCGATGAGCCCGGCAAATGTTGCCGTATCCGTCCGCTTGATCAAACGCGAACGATGCACCTCGACCGTGCGCTCACTCACCCCGAGCTCGAAGGCGATATTCTTGTTGCGCTTGCCCGCCAGCAGCTTGCGCAGCACCACCATCTCTTTCGGCGTGATCGCATGCAGCATTTCGCGTGTCGATGCGTCGGCATCAGTCCGAGCACGCTCCTGCTGGAAGGATGCGGCCGCCCGGGCGAGGACGGCCGCGCTTTCGGCCCCCCCGACGGGTTTGAGAAGAAAATCATGCGCACCACGCCGCATCGTCCCGATTGCCGTCGAGACATCCCCGTGGGCTGACATCATTATGACCATGTCGCCGAGGTCCCGCGCGAGCACGGCATCGAGAACCGCAGCACCGTCTACGTCCGGCATCATCACATCGACGATAAAAAGTCCCGGCTCCAGCCTCGGCAACTCGGCAATCAGATTGCTGCCTGACGTGAAGGTCCGCACCTTGTAACCGGCATCGATCGCGAAACGTGACGCGACAAGGCGGTCGGCTTCCAGGTCGTCGACCACATAGGCGGAACCGGCGTGCGCAAGGCAGACACCGATACCGCGTTCCGCTTCGCCTGTGTCGTCCGGTGAGTGCAAGAGACCAGCTTTCACGTCGTTGCCCAAACCTTGTCTAAAGCACTTTCGGATCACGCGCGAGTACTGTCAGGCCAACGGCACGCGGCTCAACTCGGGCGGTCGGTCTCATGCCGATGCGGCCATGAGATAACGAACGTTGCCCCGCGTGTGCGCGGTGCATCGCTCTCGACCGTCACGTGCCCGCCAACGCTCTCAAACGCGCGGCGCACAAAGGCAAGACCAAGACCGCTGCCGTCAACGGGATTCGACTGGGCTGCGGAAAGCCGAACCAGTGGAGTAAAAATCAGCTCGCGGTCGTCGGAGCTGATGCCCGGACCATCGTCACAGATCTGAATGACATGCCACGTCTGCGAACCCGTCGTGGCCTCGTCACGCCACACACGTTCATACGTCATGTCGATGTGCCCGGTCGGGCGATCATGATGACGTACGGCGTTGGCGATGATGTTTCGCAGGGCAATATCGAGCGGCGTCAACGCAAGGACA
>JBCAXC010000362.1:0-3124 GCA_038534255.1 Pseudomonadota bacterium | reverse complement strand
ACCACCTTCACCGGCAGCCCTACCAACCCGCCGCAATACTGAACCGCGCACCGCTCACGCGCGCGATCTCCGACACCAGCCGCCCGGAAATCCGCCCGGTCGGCGCGAGGCTGTGATCCGTCTCGAAGGTGCGGATAGCTTTCGCCGTGTTGCGGCTGACGAGGCCGTCGGCCGGGCCGGGGCCGTAGCCGAGGCGGGCCAACGCCTGCTGCACGCTCTTCGCCAGTTGACGGGAGATTGCGGAGGGTGGCTGTTGCGAGGCGCGGGCAGATGCGCCGATACCGCCGAGAATAATCTGTTCGAGCAGCGCCTCGGATGGGTCGGCGGTCAGGGTCAGGCGTTCGTCATGCTCGAACGCCATAACAGCCGCGCGCGTCATGACGCCGGCGATACCGTCAACCGGACCGGGCTCGTACCCGCGCGCCGACAGCTCGCGCTGGATCGCGCGGACCGTTTCCTTGCTAGCTGAGGTGGTGGCCGTCACGCTGATAATGCTCGCCTCACGCGAACCGGCGTGCGTCACGGAAATCGGGCGGGGCACGGATGTGTCCGTGACCGCATCCTCGACGGTCTCGGCCGTCTCTTCTTCAGAGATCGACGCGGTAACAGTCGGGTTCCATTGCGGCAACACGCGCCGCACGCGGCGCTGCGCTTGGGCGTCGGTCGCCTTTGCAAGGGCCGCATCACCTTTGGTTGCATCGCCATCAAGCGCTGCATCGGCATACCACGGTGGCGCACTCTCCTGCAGCGCCATCGCATTGATGGCGACGCCGGCAAAGAGCGCCACGAAGGCTCCCAACAACACTCGTGCCCGAACGGCCGACATACGCATGACCTTTGACGCAAATGCCTGTGACACGTCGGCAGACACCCGACGGCATTCCACGCCACTATGTCGGGCGATGGTGAAGAGGAGATAAACGCGACGCCGAAAATTTGCGTCAAATGCAGCCGCGCGGCTTCGCTCAAAAGTGATGGCGCCGCGCTAAGGTGGCAACGGGTCAGGGAAGTCAGCAGAGTGTACCATGTCTTTGTTCAAGACAGCCGTCGTCGTCGTTATCGCAATCTCGCTATTGCCATCCGATCCGGAGGGGCAGCGCGCGGTCAAGCGGACAGCGCTCGGCATGAGCGAGCAGGCCACCTCGTTCTGCGACACACGCCCCAACATCTGCATTTCGCGCGAAGACGCGTGGGACGGGTTCAAGGCGAAAGCCCGTTTCGCCTACGCGCTCGGCCACGAACTCCTCTACGGCCAACGGACTTATGGCGGTTATGCGGACGCCGCGCCGCGTTATGAGCCGGAGCGGCACAGCTATCGCGCCGACACCGGGTACATGACCGCGTATGACCGCGACCGTCTCGCGCGGGCGGCACGCCGTGACGCGCAGGCACCGAGCATCGAGGCATTGCTGGCGCACGACAGCAGGTTCTGAGATCACGCTCGCCTGCGTGCCGCATTGCCAGCCGCCCCGCCGCGCCCTATGCGATTGGCCTCACTTGCGAAAGATGTCGGGCCGGTTCCCGACGGGACGGGGCGCGCAGCATGGCCACAGATATCGCCACCATCCTCGAAGACTTCGAGTTTCTCGACGACTGGGAAGATCGCTATCGCTACGTGATTGATCTTGGTCGCGGAATGCCCGATTTCCCGGACGCCGCACGCAGCGAGACGAACAAGGTCCGCGGTTGCGCAAGCCAAGTCTGGCTGCTGACGCACGACAACGATGATACGCTGGCCTTTGAAGGCGACAGCGACGCCATGATCGTGCGTGGGTTGATCGCCATCCTGATCGCGATCTACTCCGGCAAAAAGCCTGACGAAATCCTCGCGACCGACATCGACAAGATTTTCACCGACCTCGGCCTTGCGGAGCATCTGACACAGCAGCGCTCGAACGGGTTTTCCTCGATGGTGGAGCGTATTCGAACGGACGCGGCGGCGCGCGCCAACTGATCGGCCGCATCAAGTCGCGTCCGGCATGTCGATCGAAGGGCGGTAGTCGTCCGCGCCCCAGTGGCGGATCGCGCTACCCCTCTGCGCTATCTCTCCCGCTCCCGCATGACGCGACGGCGCAAGGCCATAGTGACGCGCGAGCGCCTGCAGCGCGGTTTGCAACATCACTTTGCCTGAGCGTTGCGGCCACCCGGCCGACATCTCGACCTCACGGAGCCCGCGCCCGTCGCAGCAGACCCAGACCAGAACATCGCAGAGTTCTTCTCCCACGGCATCAAGCGCCCGATAGAACCGCTGTTTGGCTGAAAGTGCGGCATCGCTGAGCTCAAGCCGGCCTTCGCCATCCACCCGCCGCGGTGCATGTCCCGACAGGGCAGACGACCAGTCCGCCGTCACCCGCGCCTGCATCTGCCCGCGGAGAAAATCCTGTCTCAGCCGCTCACCCGCATCGAACTGCGCGGCGGAGATCAGTGCCTTGCCGGTGCGCCGGTCTTTCCGGTTTCTCAGCCAGCCGAGCGGACTTTCGGTTTCATTGACGGTCACGGTCTGTGTCGTCACGCCGGGCAGCGCGCGATCACGACGGATCTGGTGCTGGGCCTGAAACGGATCGTGGGATGCCGTTGCCTCGCGCGAGGCAGTTCGGCGCAGAAACGCCGCCCCACACGATGACAACTTAACGAGATCCCCATCGCGCTCAACGAGCCCGGCGCTCAATGCCGACGTCATCACGGAGACCGGCACCCCGCCGGGCCCTCGCGCATCCGCGGACGGAGATGGGATCGACTGCTGCGCCGGCGGCTCGCCGCTTGGCGCGACAGCCGTGGCGGGGCCCCCTTGGGATGACGCCGCCGAAACGATGTGCCACGCACCAGCATCCCGCGGATCGCAGCGTCGCAACTGTGCACGTGCACCCCGTCGCGCGAGCCGCCGCAGCAATGGGAGTATCTCCCGACCGTCCGGCGCGGTCGAAGCCCGCCCATGACTCTTTGACACAGCCCGCCACTTTGACGCTGAACGCGACGCCGCTGTTCCCATCAACAAACTCCTCAACACTTGACCGATCCCATTCCTCGGCAGCCAAAACTGGCGAGGTTTCTGCAATAGGACACCGAAGCGAAGTCAAACGGAAGAAAATATTCGTTAATGCGTAAACAAAACAAGACGACTGAG
>JBCAXC010000361.1:0-3139 GCA_038534255.1 Pseudomonadota bacterium | reverse complement strand
GGACTGAAAGCGCTTGAGCCTGAGCGGGTGACGGCACGTCAGATCGAGGCAGCTCGTCGCGCGATGACCCATCCGCACTTCCGTCGGCTTCTTGGTGACCGGCACATCAGGGAAGATGCGGATCCAGACGCGGCCGACACGTTTCATCTGACGGGTCATCGCGCGACGAGCTGCCTCGATCTGACGTGCCGTCACCCGCTCAGGCTCAAGCGCTTTCAGTCCGAAAGACCCGAAGTTGAGCTCGGTCCCGCCTTTCGCGTTCCCCTTGATGCGGCCCTTGTGCATCTTGCGGAATTTCGTGCGTTTCGGTTGCAGCATGATCGTCGTTCCTGTTGTGCCTTATCGGCTCATCTCTCGCCGGCGCGTTATGCGTAGCGCGCCTAGCGTCCGCCCGGTGCTCCGCCGTCACGGTCGCGACGCGGTCGACCGCCGCCGCCACCTTCCTGCGCTTCCATGTGGCGTTTTTCGTGCGCCATCGGGTCGTGCTCCATGATCTCGCCTTTGAAGATCCAGACCTTGATGCCGATGATGCCGTATGCCGTTGTGCCGAGCGCTGTGCCGTAGTCGATGTCCGCGCGCAGTGTGTGAAGCGGCACGCGACCTTCGC
Source organism: Pseudomonadota bacterium (assembly GCA_038534255.1). Taxonomy (GTDB): domain Bacteria; phylum Pseudomonadota; class Alphaproteobacteria; order Rhizobiales; family CALHAX01; genus CALHAX01. The sequence goes on along the minus strand of JBCAXC010000361.1, from coordinate 2,532 downwards.
GGTACCACTCGACGCGGGCGATCTCGGCGCCGCCAAGGCGACCGCCGCAGTTGATGCGAATGCCGAGTGCACCGAGGCGCATGGCAGACTGTACGGCGCGTTTCATCGCGCGGCGGAAAGCGACACGGCGCTCGAGCTGCTGTGCGATGTTTTCTGCAACCAGCGTTGCATCGACTTCCGGCTTGCGGATCTCGACAATGTTCAGATGCACTTCGCTGTCGGTGAACTTCGACAGTTTCTTGCGCAGCGACTCGATGTCCGAGCCCTTCTTGCCGATCAGCAGGCCCGGGCGTGCGGAATGCACAGTGATGCGGCACTTTTTGTGCGGACGTTCGATGACGACCTTCGAGATGCCGGCGCCGCGGCGCATCTTCATGATCTCATCACGAATGCGCATGTCTTCGTGCAGAAGATCGCCGTAGGAATATTTATCCGCAAACCAGCGCGAGTCCGCCGTGCGGTTGATGCCGAGGCGCAGGCCGATCGGATTGACTTTCTGTCCCATACTCTGATCCGCCCTTACGCGTCTGCTTCTTCGACTTCACGGACGATGACCGTGAGGTGCGAGAAAGGTTTCTGGATGCGGCCGATGCGGCCTCGTGCGCGGGCTTTCCAGCGCTTCATGACCATGCTCTTGCCGACGTGGGCCTCGGCGACGACCAAGCTATCGACGTCGAGGTTGTGATTGTTCTCCGCGTTTGCGATCGCGCTCTCGACGACCTTGCGGACGTCGCCGGCGATGCGCTTGCGCGAAAACTGCAGCGAGGCCAGCGCCTTGTCGACCGGGAGACCACGGATGGTCTCGGCGACGAGGTTCAGCTTCTGGGGGCTGATGCGGACATTGCGCAGGATGGCCTGCGCCTCATTGTCCTTCAGCACGCGCTCGCGTTTCTGTTTACCCATGGTCCCGGTCCTCAGCGCCGCTTGGCTTTCTTGTCGGCCGCGTGGCCGTAGTAGGTCCGCGTCGGTGAGAACTCACCGAACTTGTGACCGATCATGTCTTCCGTGACGAGCACGGGCACATGCTTCTGGCCGTTGTAGACACCGAACGTCAGACCGACGAATTGCGGCAGGATCGTCGAACGTCGCGACCAGATCTTGATAATGTCCTTGCGTCCACTTTCGCGCGCGGTCTCTGCCTTCTTGAGCAGATAGCCGTCGACGAACGGACCTTTCCAGACGGAGCGTGTCATCGCAGGAAAATCCCCTAGCGTTTCTTCTTCTGATGACGGGAGCGCACAATGAGCTTGTCCGTCGTCTTGTTGGAACGAGTGCGCTTGCCCTTCGTGGGCTTGCCCCATGGCGAGACCGGGTGGCGACCACCCGAAGTGCGACCCTCACCACCACCGTGCGGGTGATCAACCGGGTTCATGGCGACGCCGCGCACCGAAGGGCGCTTGCCGAGCCAGCGCTTGCGCCCGGCCTTGCCGAGCTTGATGTTGGAGTGATCCGGGTTCGACACCGCGCCGACAGTCGCCATGCATTCGGCACGGACCATGCGGGTTTCACCGGATGAGAGCTTCAGGAGCGCATAGCCTGCGTCGCGGCCAGCGAGCTGTACATAGGCGCCAGCGGACCGGGCGATTTGTCCGCCTTTGCCTACTTTCATCTCCACGTTGTGGATGATCGTGCCGATCGGCATCGCGCGCATCGGCATGGCGTTGCCGGGCTTCACGTCGACCTTGGCGCCGGAAATGACCGTGTCGCCGACGTTCAGGCGCTGCGGTGCCAAGATGTAGCTCAGCTCATCGTCTTCGTACTTGATGAGTGCAATGAAGGCCGTGCGGTTCGGGTCGTATTCGAGGCGCTCAACGGTCGCCGCCATGTCGTGCTTCTGGCGCTTGAAATCGATCTTGCGATAGGTCTGCTTGTGACCGCCGCCACGCCGACGCGCTGTAACGCGGCCATGGTTGTTACGTCCACCCGATTTGGTCAGGCCCTCGGTCAGGGTCTTGATCGGCTTCTCTTTCGAGAGCTGGCTGCGATCGACGAGGACCAGATTGCGCTGGCCGGGCGTCGTCGGTTTGTACTTCTTCAGTGCCATCGTGTCTGTCCGTTCGTCGTCATGTCCGTGCGGGGCGTTTCAGCAGGATCGCGTGTCAACGCGCTCAGCTGAGGCCGGTCGTGATGTCTATTCTCTGCCCTTCAGCGAGCGTGATGATCGCCTTCTTCATGTCCGACTGCTTGCCGCGAATGCCGCGGAAGCGCTTGTTCTTGCCCTTGCGGACCAGCGTGTTCACCGCCTTGACCTCGACGGAAAAGATCCGCTCGACCGCGGCCTTGATCTCCGGCTTGCTCGCCGTCTTCGCGACGCGAAAGACAATCTGGTTGTTGTCTGACGCTTCCGTCGATTTCTCCGTGATCACCGGAGCGAGGATAATGTCGTAGGCCTGAGCGTCGTTCATGTCTCTTGTCCGTCGCTATGCCGCGCTTGCGAGCGGCGGTTCGGATCAGGCAGGCCGCGGCCCACCATCCCGATGTTCAAATTATCGTCCCGCGAGACGCGCCTCGATGGCGGTCACCGCATCTTTG
>JBCAXC010000360.1:0-3149 GCA_038534255.1 Pseudomonadota bacterium | reverse complement strand
TGCGCTTGTCGGACGCGCCGGTGAACGAGCCCTTCTCGTGGCCGAACAGGATGCTTTCAACCAGATTTTCCGGGATTGCTCCGCAGTTGACCGTAACGAACGGCGCACCCGCACGCGCGCTCTCGCCTTGGATTGCGCGGGCAATAAGCTCCTTGCCGACACCGCTCTCACCCTCAATCAGTACCGGGATGTTCGATCCGGCAGAACGGCGACCGAGATCGACGACGCGATTCATCGCGTCGCCGTGAATGATCAGATCGTCAAACGTAAGCTTGCCGTTTGCGCGTCGTTTGATCCGGGTGATCTCACCGGCGAGCGCGTCGATTTTCAGCGCATTCTTGAGCGAGACCTCGAGTCGTTCCGGGCTGACCGGCTTGACGACGAAATCGACAGCGCCGGCCCGCATCGCGGAGATCGCCGTGTCCATGCTGGCGTGTGCCGTCTGAACGATGATCGGCGGGATGCCGGGGCGGGCGCGCAACCGGTCGAGAACGGCCATGCCGTCAACATCAGGCATCACGAGGTCGAGCAGGACGATGTCCAGCCTGGCCGCGTCGGGTCCGTCGAGGATGCCGATCGCAGCCTCGCCACCGTTGGCCGTGGCGACGTCGTAGCCAAAACGCTTGAGAGTTTCTTCAACGATACGACGCTGAGCCGGGTCGTCATCGACGACCAGAACGCACTTCGACATGTACTCGTACTCTTATACGCAACTGGTCCGGCCGTTCCCCCATGACGCCAGACAGTGGCAGGAGGTACGCGGCCGGTACTGAACTGAAACCTGACGCGACTGTGGGCGATAACGGTAAACAACAGCTTTCCCGCTGAATTTTTTTGAAATGACGTCGCAGACGCCGGACCGGTGGGCGGGAAAGCGCAATTCAGCGCGGTCGATGCGCGCAGGCTTGTGCGGGCCGGGGCGCCTTGATACGCCGCGACAGAGCCACGCCCCTGCCCTTCGGAGCAACGACCATGAGCGATCACCTATTTTCATCCCGTCTTGCTCTTGCAAGTGCAGAAAATTCGGCATCGGCCGCGCAGCCTGATCTTGGCGAGATGCCGGTCTGGGCCCTGTCCGATCTCTACGCCAGCCCGAGCGCACCAGAAGTCGAGCGCGACCTTGACCGCGCGCAGACGGATGCGCGCGCTCTGAGAGAGAACTATGAGGGTAAACTGGAAGAGCTGGCGAAGGGCGGTGAAGGGCTCCGCGCCGCCGTCAAAGACTATGAAGCGCTCGCCGATCTGCTTGGCCGCCTCGGCTCTTACGCCGGGCTTCTTTACGCGCAGAACACCGCCGACCCGGACCGCGCCAAATTCTACGGCGACATTCAGGAGAAGCTGACGTCGATTTCGAGTGAGCTGATCTTCTTTGAACTCGAGATCAACCGGATCGACGACGCGGTGCTCGATGCTGCGATTTCAACCGGTGAACTTGCGCGCTACCAGCCGTGGTTCGCCGACCTGCGGAAAGAAAAGCCGTTTCAGCTCAGCGACGATCTCGAAAAGGTCTTTCACGAGAAGTCGACAACCGGGCGCGGTGCGTTCAACCGGCTGTTCAACGAGACGATGACAGCGCTGCGCTTTGAGGTCTATGGCGAGGAACTGGCAATCGAGCCGACGCTCAACCTGTTGAGCGATCCGGAGCCGAAGAAGCGCGCTGCCGCGGCGAACGCCCTTGCCGATGTCTTTTCCGAAAACATCCGCCTCTTCACGCTCATCACCAACACGCTCGCGAAGGACAAGGAGATCTCCGACCGTTGGCGCGGTTTCGAAGACGTCGCCGCGTCCCGCCATCTCTCCAATCGTGTCGAGGCCCCCGTCGTCGATGCACTCGTCGAAGCCGTGCGCGCAAAGTACCCGGTCCTCTCCCACCGCTATTACGCGCTGAAAGCCAAATGGCTCGGTCAGGACAAACTCGCGCATTGGGATCGCAATGCCCCGCTCCCCGAGGCGTCAGACAAGCTCATCGAATGGCCCCAGGCGCGGCGCACGGTGATGGACGCCTACCGGGCTTTTTCTCCCGATCTCGCAAAGGTCGCCGAGCCGTTCTTCAATTCCGGTTGGATCGATGCCCCGGTGCGGGACGGCAAGGCGCCGGGCGCATTTTCTCATCCAACCGTGCCGAGCGCGCACCCCTTTATTCTCCTCAACTATATGGGCAAGCCACGCGATGTCATGACGCTCGCGCATGAATTAGGTCACGGCGTCCATCAGGTGCTCGCCAACGATCAGGGGCCGCTGCTCGCTCCGACACCGCTGACGCTTGCGGAGACGGCGAGCGTCTTTGGCGAGATGCTGACCTTCCGCGCCTTGCTCGACGAAGCCGGTGACGGTCCGGCCCGCAAGGCTATGTTGGCCCAGAAGGTCGAGGACATGATCAACACGGTCGTCCGCCAGATCGCATTTTACTCCTTCGAGCGGAAAGTCCACGAAGCCCGCCGCGAAGGCGAGCTGACGTCAGACCAGCTCGGCGATCTCTGGATGGAAGTCCAGCGCGACAGCCTCGGCCCGTCCGTCGATCTGCGCCCCGGCTACGAGACCTACTGGAGTTATATCCCGCACTTCATCCACTCACCATTTTACGTCTACGCCTACGCGTTCGGCGATTGCCTCGTGAACTCGCTCTACGCGGTCTATGAGGATGCGGAAGAGGGCTTTGCGGAGAAATATCTCGACATGCTCCGCGCCGGCGGCTCGAAGCACCACTCCGAACTTCTCGCCCCCTTCGGCCTCAACGCCAGCGACCCCGACTTCTGGTCCATGGGCCTTGGCGTCATCGAGCGATTGATCGACGAGTTGGAGGCGATGGAGGGGTGAATGGTGGGTCTGCTATTGGGGGAACTGCAGGCGTATTGTGATCAGGTTGGAGTTTTCAGCGTGGGGCCACAAGCTGCCGTCTGCGCTGAACGGCGGATGTCCGGTTTGGGGGATAGCGGACATCATGGGTGTTTCGATGCGCCGGGGTGACAGATGTGACGGCTTTCGGTGGTTCTTCGAACCACCGAAAGCTGCGACCGTCTGAGCTGAATCTGCACTCCGGCCGGATTGCCGCAAAGCGACAATCCGAGGAGATCGGAGGGGCGGCGGGTGGGGAAAGAGTGTAAGCACGGGGGGGGGGGGGGGGGGGGGGGGGGGGGGGGGGGGGGGGG
>JBCAXC010000359.1:0-3156 GCA_038534255.1 Pseudomonadota bacterium | reverse complement strand
CCTTTATCATCTTTGTATTTCTCGATCACGTCTCGTGCTTCGCAACGGATAAAGGTTACGACGGGGTGAAGAAACTTTACGATGCGAGGCTGGTCGCGATAAATGAGAATACAACAAGATTGGCCCAGCGTCGCACAGACCTGTCGGGAAACCTGAAGAAGCGTGACATCCTACTGAATGACCTTGCTCGCCACCGCCAAAGATTTTTCAGGGCAGAGCGTGAAAAGCAAGTTGCTGAGGCCGCCGCGGAGCGAGAGTTCAAGGTGCTTGAGGAGCAAATGGCGCAAGAACCCAGCCAAGAAATACCACCGACGGTGCTTGCGACCTATCAACGAGCATATCAACGAGCGGTAAACGCAGACAACCGAGTAATCGAGTTGGGTCAGGAAGGCACTCTTTTGATTGAACAGCTTAAGAAGGAAACAGAAGATATCAACGAGCTGAGCAACGGAGAAAAGATGAACTCCTCGCATAAGAAGAGATTGGCAAAAGAGTATAAAAAGTACATTGCTTTTCGCGATTCAACGATCGCATTGCGGTTCAAATTTGATTTGTCAGAGCAGAATAGCGCTACGGGTGACGCATCTTTCACGTGGCCGATCCATCTCGGCACTTTTACATTGGCCGTTGACGGAGGTGATACGAAAAAGCGCGACACGCTCAGGGTGGTTCAAGTTGGTGGTAAGTTTGGCGAACTGCTGGACGTGGAGTGCTCAGATCGACGCAAGGCAAACTCTGGTTTGCGTGCGGCGCACTACCCGATCACCGGCGAGATAGGCGTAGGTGAACTGGTCACTCAATATCTTAAGTTGTTAGATAAAGACATAAGTATACAAAAGCATCCGACAGCAGGGCGGAAAATGACGGAAACTATCACCTTTACGACCACATTGAACGGCAACGTGAAACCCTCTTTGAAATTGACCACCGTCAATAATGTCTCAATTACAGCGAATGGAGCTGGTGGAGCGACGCGTGAAGATATCCACGAAGTTGCAATTGAAATTGCCCCGAAGCCTTCTCCTTCAGGAGCGTCGCCGAACAACGCTGAGCAGCTCGTTGTGACTGGTCTACCTGATGTGAACGTGTATTTAAATGAGGTGCGAGACCTGATCCCCGCTCGATAACAGTTACGCGGTCGATGGCAGTATCGCGGTGAGTTAAGTCAACGCCTGTTCATGCCGTATTCATAATGTAGCACTTATCTATCGTGTTACAAGTTGAGAGATAGGAGACGAGACAATGCCTGGCAAACACTATGGAGTAATTGCCGTATTGCTGTTTGCTCTATCGGCTGGCGGGCATGGCACTGCGCTAGCGGATGATAAGATCAAGGATCGAGAGGTGTTGAAATGCAAGCTCGCAATGGGTCTTTCTGATGCGGCCTGTAGGGTGCTGATCCAGAACCGGCGAAAGTCCAAGGGCGCAAAACCAGTTACGGTGCCGCTCACACTTCTCCCGGAATCGCAAGTCGTTGCGCCAGCGGCCGCTGTAGAGCCAGACGCCGGTCAACGAGCGCTCGACGGATTGAATGAGACGCTAAAAATACTTCGGGACGAGCGGCGTACCAATGAAATTGAGCGCGGCGGTGTCGTCTTAGTTGAGTAAGGTCATTTGGCGGATGGGAAGCTGTAGTCCTCCAGCGGCCACCACGTGCCCTCATCTCGTCAATCAGCTCGCCGCGCCCCAACGACGATCCACATAATCCTCGACGAGCTGCTTGAACTCTTCAGCGATATGCGCGCCGCGCAGCGTGACGGCTTTTTCTCCGTCGATGAACACGGGCGCTGCGGGTTGTTCGCCGGTGCCGGGGAGGGAAATCCCGATGTCTGCGTGTTTGGATTCACCGGGTCCGTTCACAATGCAGCCCATCACGGCCAGGTTGAGCGTTTCCGCACCGGGATGCGTTTTCTGCCATGCGGGCATGCGTTCGCGGACATGCGCCTGGATCTCTTGAGCGAGCGTCTGGAACACGGTGCTGGTGGTGCGCCCGCATCCCGGACACGCTGCGACAATCGGCACGAACGCCCGCAGGCCCATCGTCTGTAACAGCTCCTGCGCGACGATGACTTCTTTTGTCCGATCTCCGCCTGGCTCCGGCGTCAGCGAGATGCGCACCGTGTCGCCGATCCCCTGTTGCAGCAGGATCCCCATCGCCGCACTGGACGCGACGATGCCCTTCGAGCCCATCCCCGCCTCTGTCAGCCCGAGGTGCAGCGCGTGATCACACTGCGCCGCGAGCTTCGTATAAACGCTGATGAGATCCTGCACAGCGCTGACCTTCGCCGAGAGCACGATCCGCTCCCGCGCGAGCCCGACGTCCTCAGCCAGCGCTGCATTGTCGACGGCAGAACGCACGATCGCGTCGTGCATCACTTCGGTAGCGTCTTTCGGCACCGCCGCCTTGGCGTTCTCATCCATCATGTGGGTCAGCAGTTCCTGATCGAGACTGCCCCAGTTGACGCCGATCCGCACCGGTTTGTCGTACTCGATCGCCTTCTCGATGATGCTCGCAAACTGCCGGTCTTTCTTCGCCCGAAAGCCGACATTGCCGGGATTGATGCGATACTTGGCCAGTGCTTCCGCGCAGGCCGGATGCTCGTCCAGCAGCTTGTGGCCGATGTAGTGAAAGTCGCCGACGAGCGGCACGTCGATGCCGTTCTTGTCGAGTTGCTCCCGGATTTTCGGAACGGCGGCGGCCGCCTCCGCCCGATCCACCGTGATGCGAACAAGCTCCGATCCGGCCCGGGCCAGCGCCGCAACCTGATTGACGGTCTGCCCGACGTCGGCGGTATCCGTGTTGGTCATCGATTGTACGACGATGGGTGCGGCGCCCCCGATCGACACACCATCGACGTTCACACCCACGCTGCGCCGCCGCGAAACCCCGCGTGGTGGCACCTGTTCGTCGCGTTCGTCTGCGCGCTGCGTCTGCGTCATCAACGAGGCCCTTCAGGTCATCAGTCCCGTGTCGCTTGCGGTCCGGCCGGTGATCCGGCACGGCGCGCGACGTCGTTCCGCACTACCTACGTGAGATGACCGAACTGCAAAACCCCAGCAAACGCCGCCGCACCGTCGCGGCTGGGGTCGGCCGGCAGGAAATATCGCGAGAGTGGCGCGTAACGCTATCGGAAATACGCGGTGTGGTTGCAGCCG
>JBCAXC010000358.1:0-3172 GCA_038534255.1 Pseudomonadota bacterium | reverse complement strand
CGGCGCCATCATCGGCATTCGCACAGCGCGCCGCGACTTTGGCGGCGACTTCGGCGGCTGAGGCAACGGTTGCGACGTCCGCGTCTGGGCAAGACCCTGATCGGTCTCGTCGATCCTCGAGTTTTCGCAGAAGGGGTCCGGTGCATGCCGCGCCCCTTCTTCGTTTGCGTGCGCCCGCGCTCTCGCGCGAATCTTTCCGCGTTGTTAACGCTTCACTCCGTAGTGTTCCGAAGCGTTGCCAGCATGCGTCCCGCCGGGCGTACTGAACGATTGCGATCATTCCGTGCACGAACCTGCCCGCCAGACATCCCCCGATGCCGAATCGCCCGCGACCGACACGGCTGCAGCTTCCGACGCGATGGCAATGCCGCTACTCGACATCATGAGTGCGGTGCATGAGGCGGCCTACGTTTGGGATCGCGGCAGTGACACCATTCACTGGAGCCGGAATGCCGCCGAGGTTTTCGGGCTGGCGTCTCTTGCGGACATCTCGACCGGCGATGGTTTTCACAAGCTGATCGCGAGCGAACACGCGGGTGCGCGGCAAGAACGGATCACGGATCCTGGCTCGGTGGATCAGTCCAGAGATCCAACCTGTAGCCCTGGCGATGCTGAAGCGACTGAGGCGGTTGCTCAGAATCGTGAGACGCCAGATGCGGCTCCAACGTATCGGCTGCAATATCGCTTCATGCCGGAGGGGCGGCGTTCGAGCGCTGCGCTCTGGATTGAGGATCAGGGCTCCGTTCGCAAGTTGCCGGGTGGCACGACGATCGCGTGTGGCCTTGTACGCCGGGTTGACGATCGTCGCGATGAAGATCAACAGCTTCACTTTCTGAACTATCAGGACGAGCTGACCGGCCTGATGAATCGGACCAGCCTGAAGCGCGCGATCGCGTCCGTGATTGCCGAGGCGAAGGCCAAGCGGCACACATCTATTTTCCTCCTGGCGGCGATCGACAACCTCACGCTCGTCAACGAGACGTTCGGCTTTGACGTCGGGGATGAAGCGATCCGCGTCGTCGGCCAGCGTCTGGCCAGCCGGTTGCGCGGAGGCGATGCGATCGGGCGTTTTTCGTCCAACAAATTCGGAATACTGATCAACGACTGCGACGCGATCGGTCTCAAGGCGGTGACGAAACGGCTGCAACAAGTCGTCAGCGACTCCGCGATCGAGACCGCTCAGTGCCGGTTCTCGCTTACGGTGTCGATCGGTGCGATCCTCGTGCCCCGCGATGCGCTCACGCCAGACGTGGCCACAGCGGGTGTCATGCAGGCGCTGGAAAGTGCCAAGACGATGCGGCAGGAGAATTTTGCGCTGTTCGCACCGAATGCGCAGCTCATCTCCAAACGCAAGACGAACATGGAGATATCGGAAGCCGTGATCGCGGCGATCGACGAGGATCGCATGCGCATCGCGCTGCAGCCGATCGTGCGGACCGACACCCATGAGCCAGCGTTTCATGAGTGTCTTTTGCGGATGGAAATGCCTGACGGGGAGCTGAAAAGCGCCGGGTATTTTATTCCGCTTGCCGAGCAACTCGGGCTGTCGCGCCTGATCGACCAGCGCGTCCTGGAGCTGACAGTGGCTCAGGTGCGCCGCAATCCCGCGCTGCATGTCTCGATGAATGTTTCAGGTCTGACAGCAACCAACCACGCGTGGCTCGTATCGCTTGACCGGTTAACCGGACGGGATCGTTCGATCACGCAACGTATCACGGTCGAGATCACGGAGACGGCTGCGATCCAGGATCTCAATGAGAGCGTCAACTTTGTCGACGCGCTCAAGGAGCTTGGCTGCAAGGTGGCGATCGATGACTTCGGGGCGGGATACACATCGTTCCGGAACCTGAAGTATCTCGGCGTCGATATGGTCAAGATCGACGGTGCCTTCGTCAAAAATCTCAAGGACAACGCCGACGACCGCGTGTTCGTGACGAAACTCGCCGAGCTTGCCGCGCACTTCGGGATGGAGACCGTTGCCGAGTGGGTGGGCGATGAGGAAGCCGCTTCCTTCCTGCGCGACATCGGCATCACCTATATGCAGGGATTTTATTTCGGTGAGCCGGAAATGGCGAAGCCCATCGACGAGACCGCGCCGGCACCGTTCATCCAAGCTGTCGGCTAAGCGCGTAGACGCAAGTCCTCATCTTAGCATTGTCAGCCGACGGTGCGCGTGAAACGGTGCTCACTTGCGCTTGGCAAGAGCGTCGATCTGCTTCTGCATGGCTGCGATCTGATCCTGCAGCACATCGAGATTTTTATCCGCACCGGCCTGCGATGCCTTGGACCCTGCCGAGGATGATGCGCCCTTGCCGTTCATCACCGCCGGGGGCGCAGCGTCTGCATGCTCGTCGTCACTGTCAGGGGCAGGCTCTGTCGTTCCCGCACCGGAGAAGGGTGAGAACACCGACATCGCCTTCTCAAACATCGCGAAGTTGCGCCGGGTCTGCTCCTGCATCGCTTCAAGCGAGCGACCGGTGAACGTGTCACCAAGCGCGGACTTGTAGCGATCCTGCTCACGCGAAAAGGTGTCGAGGCTCAGTTCGAGATAGCTCGGCACGAATCGTTCCATGCCGTGGCCGTAGAAACGGATGAGCTGGCGCAGGAAATTCACCGGCATAAGGTTTTGCCCCTTGCCTTCCTGCTCAAGGATGATCTGGGTCAAGACACTATGGGTGAGATCCTTGCCGGACTTGGCATCGACGACGACAAACTCCTTGTCGTCTTTCACCATGCTCGCAAGATCATCAAGCGTGACGTAGGCGCTTGTCTCCGTGTTGTAGAGACGACGGTTGGTATACTTTTTGATCCGAACCGGGTCAGTCTTGCTCGCCACGATGCCTGTCCTCGCAATTGCGCGCCACCCCAACCCGGACGCCTGCCACTTTAGTCTACAGCATCGGGCCTGCAAGAAGAACCACTGTCCGTCGGTTTGGTTGCGTGACTGGTTTGCGAAATATCCGGTTTGTGGCGTTGCTCCGCATGCATGACACCTGTTATTCCCGGCGCAGGTCTTGGGCAGGCCCGATCACCAGCAGTGGGCGACGCGCTTCGCGTCGCTTCCCGCCGCGAAGATCGGCTCCCATCGCATGATGCGAATGCTTTTGAATATTGAGGAGAATAACTCATGGCACTGGCGATGACGATCGTGTCAGCAGCAGCCATGAGTTAT
>JBCAXC010000357.1:0-3174 GCA_038534255.1 Pseudomonadota bacterium | reverse complement strand
AAAACGATCAAGCGGATCATCGCCGGACGGCGAAAAATGATCGACGAAGGTAACGGCATCGACTGGGCGATGGCCGAGCATCTGGCCTTCGCGTCGCTTTTGACAGAAGGCGTTCCCGTGCGTCTGTCCGGGCAGGACAGTGAGCGGGGCACGTTCTCGCAGCGCCATTCCGTATTGATTGATCAAGAGACGGAGCGTCGATACGCGCCGCTGAAACACATCGCGCCGGATCAGGCGAGTTTCGAGGTCATAAACTCCATGCTGTCGGAAGAGGCGGTGCTCGGGTTCGAGTACGGCTATTCCGTCGCTGAGCCGAACACGCTCACCATGTGGGAAGCGCAGTTCGGTGATTTCGTGAATGGCGCGCAGGTCGTGATTGACCAGTTCATCTCCTCGGGTGAGCGGAAGTGGTTGCGGATGTGCGGACTCGTGATGCTGTTGCCGCACGGCTTTGAAGGGCAGGGACCGGAGCATTCGTCGGCCCGACTGGAACGCTTTCTCCAGCTTTCAGCGGAGGATAACTGGCAGGTTGCGAATTGCACGACGCCGGCGAACTATTTTCATATCCTGCGTCGGCAGATGCGGAGGAAATTCCGCAAGCCGCTGGTCATCATGACGCCAAAGTCGCTGCTGCGTCACAAGCGGGTGCATTCGACGATCGAAGAACTGGCCAGTGGATCGAGCTTTCACCGCGTTCTGTGGGATGATGCGCAGATACTGCCGGATCAGGAAATCAAACTGGCCGACGACGCGAAAATCAAACGCGTCGTTATCTGTTCGGGCAAGGTCTATTACGATCTCTACGAAGAGCGTGAGAAGCGCGTCATCAACGACATTTATCTCCTGCGCTTGGAGCAGCTCTACCCGTTCCCGGCGCGGGCGATGACGAAGGAGTTGTCGCGGTTCGCGAATGCAGAGTTTATCTGGTGCCAGGAAGAGCCGAAGAACGCTGGTGCCTGGCACTTTGTTGATCCGCTGATCGAGACCGTGCTCAAGCCAATCGACGTGAAGCACAAACGGCCCGTCTATGTCGGACGTGATGGCTTGGCGGCGACTGCGACTGGGCTCGCGAGTGTGCACGCGAGTGAGCAGGCGGCGCTCGTCGATGCGGCGCTGACGTTGGGATAGAATTTTTCTCTGTCATTGAGGTGCTGCATCGGCAGTGACCTTGGCGATCAGAATGCGAAGGGCAAAAAAGCTATGTCAGTTGAGATCAAGGTGCCGACGCTCGGTGAATCCGTCAGCGAGGCGACCGTAGGGCAATGGTTCAAGAAAGCCGGAGAAGCCGTCGAGGTCGACGAGCCGTTGGTTGAGCTTGAAACCGACAAGGTGACGGTCGAGGTGAATGCGCCAAGTGCCGGTGTGATCGCCGGGATCGATGCTGGTGAAGGTGAGACCGTTGAAGTCGGGGCGATCCTCGGATCGATCACGGAAGGAAACGGCGCGGAGAAATCAGAGAGCGCGTCTGAACCGGCGGCTAAGGCCGAAGAGCCTGCCCAAGTATCCGCCGAACCAGCAGTAGCTTCGGCGCCCGCGCCCGCTGCGGGCAACGGCGCTGGTAATGGAACCAGCATGCCGCCTGCACCGTCAGCCCAGAAGATCATGACGGAGCATAATATTGACCCGTCCACTGTCAGTGGCAGTGGGCGACGCGGGCAGGTCTTGAAAGAGGATGCGATGGCGGCTGCGAGCGGTGATGGCGCGGCTGGCAATGGTGGAGCCGCGAGCATGGCGATCCCTGCGCCAAGCGCTGCGCCCACACAGCAGGCGCGGGTACAGCCCGGTGCAGAGGATGCGCCGCGGGAAGAGCGGGTTCGAATGACGCGGTTGCGTCAGACCATCGCTCAGCGGCTGAAGGATGCGCAAAACACGGCCGCAATGCTGACGACGTTCAACGATGTCGACATGTCCGCGGTGATGGCGCTGCGCAGTGAATACAAAGAGACGTTCGAGAAGCGCCACGGCGTGAAGCTCGGCTTCATGGGATTTTTTGTGAAGGCCTGCGTCCAAGCGTTGAAAGAAATCCCGGCAGTGAATGCCGAGGTCGACGGTACCGATCTCGTCTACAAGAATTATTATCACATGGGGGTCGCGGTCGGGACGGACAAAGGTCTGGTCGTGCCGGTGGTGCGCGACGCTGATATGCTGTCGCTTGCGGGAATCGAAGCCAAGATCGCGGAGTACGGTCAGAAGGCGCGGGACGGGAAGATTTCCATTGCCGATATGCAGGGTGGCACGTTCACGCTGTCTAATGGCGGCGTCTATGGTTCGCTGATGTCAACGCCGATCCTCAATGCGCCGCAGTCGGGCATCCTTGGCATGCACCGGATCGAAAAGCGTCCGGTTGTCGTTGACGGGGACGTTGTCGTGCGCCCGATGATGTATCTGGCGCTCAGCTACGATCACCGGATTGTGGATGGCAAGGAAGCGGTGACGTTTCTCGTGCGCGTGAAAGAGAACCTCGAAGATCCGCAGCGGCTGGTGCTGGAGGTTTAGTGGGCGCTGCGGCCAAGGCTGGCTTTGTCTCTCGTCCCTATCTAACGGGTCTGCTGGGGGGACTCCTCGCGCTCGCGCCCCACGCCGTCCTGCCGGATGCGGCCTCGATTGCGTATGCGGCGATCCTGATGGGGTTGATTGCCGGGATTTACATCGGGTTTGCACTGCAGAAGGGGACGGAAAGTCAGGTTCTGGTCGAGGTGTCGGCTGCGGGGCTGTTCGCGCTTGCCGCGCTGGTCGGTGGTATCGCCCTGCCGATTGTGATCCCGATCGCCTATTTTGCGCACGGGCTCTGGGACGCGGCACACCATGCACGCAAACGCGGAGACGAATTTCTCGTGCAGACACCGCGGTGGTATCCGCCGTTTTGTGCGGTGGTTGATTGGGTGGTTGCGCTTGGGCTGTTCGTGCTGTGGTGGCGTGCGGGATTGCTGTAGAGACACGGGTGCCAGTTGAGAAGAAACAAGCGGATGATTGACCGGCATGCTCGGTCGTGTCCGGACCTTCGAAGCGCGATGGCGCGGTATGGAGAAAATTTATGGCTGATGCTTACGATCTCGTCGTGATTGGAACGGGCCCAGGCGGCTATGTCGGGGCGATCCGCGCGGCGCAGCTTGGTCTCAAGGTCGCGGTTGTCGAGAAGCGCGGTGCACATGGCGGGACGTGCCTGAACGTCGG
>JBCAXC010000356.1:0-3178 GCA_038534255.1 Pseudomonadota bacterium | reverse complement strand
GTGCGGAAAGGTTGATTGCGTCATGCGCTCCGTTAGAATGCACGCGTGATGGCTCGGTGAGGGCAGCCGGGCATCGGGCGTCAGGGAACGAGAGGGTGGTGCAGATGGACCTGTTCAGTGTCGACGACCTTCAACCCATCAACTGGATCGAGTTCCACGGCACATCGTGCTCGGCATGCGGTCGACGTCTCTCTGGAGGCTTCGGATATGCCATGCCGAGTGAGGAACCATTGTGCGTCGCGAGCTGCGCAGCATACCGACGAGACATGAAGCTTCTTGGGATCAAGCGTCCCAAGACAGTTGCAGAGAAACTCGCTCAGGCGGCGGTCGAACGTGAGCGTCCGCGTGGTCCGCGCCGTTGATCGCGGGAGGTTCACCTGCGGATTCCGATCGTCGCATGTTACCGCAACCGCACGGTTTTGCGCGGTTGCGGACAAGACTGATCGGCATTAGCCGCTGTCGTTTTCCGACAGATAGTAATTTCGCGAACTTCGATTGAGCGCCACAAAGTCAAAACCCGTGTGATCGCACAAGTGCCGGAGATCAGCCAACAAATCCGCGATGTCTTCATCGGTAAGTGGCGCGTTGTCATCGGGGTGGTGGCGATGAGCAACGACGGTTCGACGTGCTCGCGCAATGCGTTGCTTATTCGTCATGATGCACCTCCCATGTCGGTCGGCTTGCATTGTTGACGGCACAACGTGATTGCGGCGTTGAGGTTGTCAAGTTCGCTCTGAATGAAACGACGCTGAGTGAGCATAGCATCGAGTGCTTCACGTCGGTTTTCGTCGCGTTCAATCACTCCTTCAGCGATCTTGAGCCAGACCGTTCCGCCATCGAAGCGGAAGCGAATACCGTGGAGAAGGTCAAGAATAACGTTGTCTATATGATGTGTCATCGCTCACCTCCCTGCTGGTATGGCGCTGTTGTGAGCCATTGAAACGTCGTTGCGACTTTCGGCGTCTGTTCCCAGACCATCCAGCAATAGCGGTGACGCCGCGTATGCGGTGTCGCCTGCGCCGGGTCTCCGTTCGGGAAACAGATGCAGTCGTCGAGCGCATAGATGCGCACCGGCGGTCGAGCCACGAAACTCTTGTGGCGCTGCGGGTCGCACAAGCTCGCAAGATTGAGGAGCATCGCGACTTTGCCACCGGTTTTAGCCGTCATCGCAAGCGCCTGACGAACGAACCGATCTGCCAGTCCGTGCCCATAGGGCGGATTGGTCACGATGTGTTTGGCTCGTGGGGTTTCCAGCTTCAAGAAATCCTGTCCGGGCTCTCCGTAGCCGTAGTCGGCCAGATCGGTCGAAACAACCTCGTAGCCGGCGCGCTCGCATTCGAGAGCGATGGCGCCTTGCCCGCACGCGGGTTCCCAGAGGTCTCCGTCGAAGTGTTCGGCGGCAAGAAGCGCACGCGTTGCCTCGGGAGGTGTCGGATAGAACTCGAACGGTGCACGAAACGGAGACAAGCGTCGGACCGGCGAGCGGACCGGGGAGTTCCCCGGGCCGTCGTGTTTGATGGTGATGTCGGGGATCATGCGAACCCCCGATTCTCGGCATCGACCGGATCAAGAAAGAGAACGCCGTTGCGCAGATCCTGGGGCACGATGTCGAGCTTCAGGATGGCGCCCTTGGTCGGGTCTTTTCTTGAGAAAACAGCACCGATTTCGACGGCGCGTGAGAGTTTGTCCTTACCGGCTTCGTCTTGTCCAACGATGGCGCAGAACTTGGCACGGTAAAGAGGGAGGTTTTTTGCTTTTGTCATAGCAATGTCCTTTCTGTTGTTGGGCTGCTTCATTGCAGCCGTGGCCATCTTCCGGCACGGCGTTAGAGCGGGAAGCGGAACCGCAGCGCGACAGCGCAAGGCGGCCTGCGCAGCAGAGTCCGTCCCTTCATGGGATGAAGCGACCGCGCGCCGTGCGATGGTCCATGGAAAGCTGCAATGTTCGATTGCGGCCCAAAGAAAAGGCAAAGCTGCGTAATGACGGGAAAACTTCGGCGGTTGCCCAGGTCGATGCTTGCGGAGATTTTAGACCGGTCAGAAACTTGATCGCGCGCACAACGAGGTGTGCGGGCACATGACCCGGAACCGCAGCCGATGTCCGAACATCTTCCCGATCTGCTCGACGGTTTTCCGCGCGGGGTTTTTGAGATTGACGGGGTCGCACGGACCCTTGAGCAGCAATCGATGCCACGGGCCGGTTTTCTTCGAACCGCTGCTATTCGTCGCTCAAAACTTCTCGCCTACGATACCTCGAAACTCTTCCTCGGCGTCGTCGATGGCGCAGCCTCACTGGGCGAAGATGTTGGCTCAACTGTCATCACTGGCGGCACAGCGATTGGCCTCGGTGATGACATGCACGCCATGACGATTGCCGGAAACCGCTCGGGCAAAGGGCGGTCGTCGATTGTCCCGACGCTGCTCAACTATGCCGGCAGCTCGCTGATTACGGACGTGAAAGGCGAACTCGCCACGATCACGGCCCGTCGTCGTGCCTCAGATGGCCACGCCGTCTTTGTCGCCGATCCCTTTGACATCGTGCATGGACCGGCCCGTCAGTTCAGGGCGTCGTTCAACCCACTCTCGATCCTTCGCCCCGGATCGTCAACGCTGATCGAAGATGCCGGATTGATTGCTGACGCACTTGTCGTCCCTGGCAATAACCAGGACCCGCATTGGGACGAGTCGGGGCGTGGATTCATAGAAGGCGTTGTACTTCTCGTTGCAACTGATGGGCTGTTTGAAGACCGTCGCACGCTTGCCACCGTCCGCGATGTCATCGCAGGACAGGCGCAAGCTGGTGATCAGACTGGTATGGATGTGCTCGCGGAACAGATGCGTCTGAACGATGCTGCTGACACGGCTGTACGACAGGCGATCATTGATGCCGGTGAAGATTTTTTCTCCAAACCGAACGATGAACGTGGGTCCGTCCTTTCGAATACGCGGCGACATCTCCGCTTCTTGAGCTATCCGCAGATCCGCAAAAACATCTCTGACCATGAATTCGATCTGGCAGATTTGAAGAGAGGTCGAGACGGCCGTCCTATCACCATATACCTGTGTGTTCCCGCGATGCGGATGGGCACGTGCAATCGATGGTTTGCGGTTCACCCGCTCCATTTCCGCGAGCGCCAGATTGACGAAGAGCCGAAACCATCGATTGCACGTGCCCATCC
>JBCAXC010000355.1:0-3181 GCA_038534255.1 Pseudomonadota bacterium | reverse complement strand
GAGACCGCAGTGACGGCCATCAAGCGCGGTGCCTACGACTATATCGAGAAGCCGTTCAACGCGGATCGACTTCTGCTGGTCGTGGCGCGTGCGCTCGAGACGGACAAGCTAAAGCGGGAGAACCGGGATCTCAAAGAGCGCAGTGTCCATTCAACCGAGATGGTCGGTCGCTCCGGAGCGATGACGCAGTTGCGCCAGCAGATCGAGCGCGTCTCGCCGACGAATTCCCGCGTGATGATCACCGGTCCATCCGGCTCGGGCAAGGAGCTGGCAGCGCGCGTGCTTCACGGTGCGTCACTGCGTGGGGCCGGGCCGTTCGTCGTGCTGAACGCAGCCATCCTCGCGCCCGATACCGTTGAGGCGGAACTTTTCGGGACGGAGGACGCGACCGGGATGCCTCGCAAGGTGGGCGCTCTTGAAGCGGCGCACGGCGGCACGCTCTACATCGATGAAGTGGCCGACATGCCGCTGGAGACGCAAGGGAAAGTGCTGCGCGTTTTGGTGGAGCAAAAGTTCCAGCGCGTTGGCGGCGACACCAAGGTGCACGTTGACGTGCGGATCATCTCCTCAACGAGCCGCGATCTCGACAGCGAGATGTCGCAGAACAAATTCCGGGTCGATCTGTTTCACCGCCTGAATGTCGTGCCGCTTAAAGTCCCGGCCCTCAGTGAGCGTCGGGAAGATGTGCCCGAACTGGTGGACTATTTTATCAAGCAGATCACCTCGGCATCAGGTCTGCCGCCGCGACGCATCGGTGATGACGCGATTGCTGTTCTGCAAACGCATGACTGGCCGGGGAACGTGCGCCAGCTTCGCAACAACGTCGAGCGGCTGATGATCCTCTCGGGCGGCGAGGCGGGAAGTGTGATCACGGCGGACCTTCTGCCGGATGAGATCGGCAACGCTGTCCCGCTCTCCGCAAACTCCGGCAATGAGCATTTGATGTCATTGCCGCTGCGGGAGGCACGCGAGATTTTTGAGCGGGAATATCTTCTGGCGCAGATCAATCGCTTCGGCGGGAACATCTCCCGTACCGCAGAGTTCGTGTGCATGGAGCGCTCTGCGCTGCATCGAAAACTCCGCGCCCTTGGCGTCTCGTCTTCCGACCGCAACAACCCGGAAGCCAAGGCCGCAGGTTGAGTCGTCGAAATTCGAACGAGCACTGGTGTTCGCAGTCGCCTCTACAACCTGTCAGGCGTGTCTTTGACCAGGCTTAGTCAGGGTGGTAGGGCGCGGCTGGTGTTGCCCGTGAGGCCAACGCGCGGCCATCCGGGTCGACGGCTCACGGAGCGGGCGAAAGCGGGATCGCGACATGAAAGTGATCATCTGCGGCGCAGGGCAGGTCGGATACGGGATCGCCGAGCGCCTTGCGGGCGAGAAAATTAATGTCGCGGTGATCGACAACGAGCCGGAGCTCGTCCAGCGCGTCAATGATACGCTCGAGGCGCAAGCGTTCGTGGGGCATGCCTCAGACCCGACGTGCCTGCAGCAGGCCGGTGCGCGTGACGCGGACATGCTGATCGCCGTGACACTCCACGATGAAGTCAACATGGTCGCTTGTCAGGTCGCGCATTCGCTTTTCGATGTGCCGACCAAGATCGCCCGCATCCGGTCACAGAGCTATCTGCAAGGCGAGTGGAGCAATCTGTTCACCCGCGATCATATGCCGATCGACATGACGATCTCGCCGGAGATCGAGGTCGGCGAAATGGTGCTGCGTCGCCTGGATCAGCCGGGTGCATTCGAAGCGATGAACTTTGCAAATGGCGCAATCCGCGTTGTCGGTGTGACGTGCGATGAGGATTGCCCGATTGTCGATACGCCACTGCGCCAGCTTACCGATCTCTTTCCTGATCTGCCGGCGGTGATCGTCGGGATTGTGCGTGATGGCCGCCTGTTCGTGCCAACCGTCGACGATCATCTGAGTGTCGGAGATGACGCGTATTTCGTCGCGCAACGTGAGCAGGTCGTCCGCACGCTAAAAATCTTCGGCCATGAAGAGCAGCAGGCGCGCCGCATCGTGATCGCGGGGGGAGGGAATATCGGGCTCTACGTCGCGCGGGAAATTGAGAAGTCTCATTCCAGCATCCGCGTGAAAGTCATCGAGCATGACCGCAATCGCGCGGTGCAGATCGCGGAGGATTTATCGCGAACCATCGTGTTGCACGGCGATGCGCTGAGCGAGGAGTTGCTCCGGGAGGCGGATGTCAACCAGGCTGACACCATTGTCGCGCTGACCAACGATGACCAGGTCAACATCCTCGCTTGTGTTCTGGCCCGGCAGATGGGCTGCGAGCGAAATCTCTGCCTCGTCAACAGTGTGGGCTACAACAATGTCGTCCGCTCATTGGGCATCAACGCGCAGATCAGCCCGCGTGCGGTGACGGTTTCGCGCATTCTCCAGCGCGTCCGCCGCGGCAAGATCATTGATGTCCAGTCGGTCCACAATGGTGCTGCGGAGGTCATCGAGGCCGAGGCTCTGGACACCGCGCCGGTTGTCGGACGGCCTTTGCGAGATCTCGAACTCGGTGCCGGCGTGCGGATCGGTGCGATCCTGCGCGGCGACGAGGTTGTGATGCCGGCGGGCGATGTGGAAATCCAGGCGAAAGACCGCGTGGTCGTGTTCGCCATGGCCGATAGCATTCGCAACGTGGAGCAGTTGTTCCGCGTCAGCATCGACTTTTTCTGATGCGCTATCAGACGGTCGCGAACATTCTTGGCTGGCTGTTGATCATCTTCGCCGGGCTGGCGATCTTCCCGCTGTTGACCGCAACCTCTCTCGACGAAGAGACCGCGCGTAACGCCTTTGCGATGATGATTGTGATCGCAGTGTTTTGCGGCGGCGCCGTGATCCTCGCCACACGCGGTGCCGGGACGATCGACGTGCGGCGCGAAGGTCTGCTGATCGTCGCTGTGTTCTGGCTGCTATTTCCTCTGCTCGGTGCGGTGCCGTTCGTGCTGTCCGACAGTGTGGCGACGCTGACCGCGGGTTACTTCGAGGCGGTCAGCGGGCTGACAACAACAGGCGCGACCGTCTTCACCGAGATTTCTCTCCTTCCCCAATCGCTCGTGCTCTGGCGTGGCCTTCTGCAGTGGACCGGCGGGCTCGCGACGCTGATGGCCTGGGCGATCCTCGTTGCGCCAGACGTTCGCTCAGCGCAGTTCGATCCGTCGCTCGCCC
>JBCAXC010000354.1:0-3197 GCA_038534255.1 Pseudomonadota bacterium | reverse complement strand
GTATGTGAGGGCAAGGCGCTCAGCGATCGCGCGAGCCTGCTTCTCGAGCGCCGGGTCTTCGATCTGGGCGAGATAGATGACGCGCTCGTAGTTGCCGAAAATGAAGTCGCGCATGTCGGCGCGGCGATCGAGCCCGAACCCTTCCCAGATCAGTTTTTCGAAGTGTCGGACGAGGTAGTCCGTCAGGAAGAACGCCGTCATGTCGGCGTCGCCACGGGCCTCGAACGCGGACGTGCCGGAGAAAAATGCGTAGCAGTGCGGGCCATCGATCCGCTCGACACCCTCATCGGCACAGACGGCATCGAGCAGGCCCCCCGTGCCGCAATCAGCATAGACGACGCGGATGAGGTCATAGTCATCACGTGCGGCGCGGATTTTCTCGCGGACTGCTGCGGGGATTTTTTCCGGTTCGTTGTGCAGTTTGGCCGGAAGGCATGCGACGTCGAGATGGGTCCAGCGGTTCAACTCGATCAACTGAATGATTTCACGTGCCAGCGCGCCGCATGCGATAAGCAGCGTGCTGCCCGGTCCTTTTTTGGCGGCGCCGCGTCTGAAACTGCGGGCCTCGTCCGGAGCAAGCACATTGTCCATGAGGATGGCACCTTCGCGTTCGCGGATCGCCGGGTCTTGGAGCGGCACATCGGGGAGCGGCGCATCGGGGAGCGGCGCATCGGGCGCCGTGTTGAACCGGCCTACCCGCAACCGTTTTCCGCGTGTCTGTTAGCGATGGCGTGTTGACACCGCCGTCTTGTGGTCTCACCACGCCGCCACCGTCTCGGGCGTGCAGATTGACCGCAACCCGGTTTATCGTCTGCTCAGGATGAAAACGAGAGTGAGGTCATTGTTTTGACCGAGAACGATATCGGCCAATGCAAGGATGCGCTGCGCCGTGAGATGTTCCGACGGCGTGCTGAGGCGTCTGAAGCGGCGTCCCGCGAGGCACCGGCGGATCTCGCACAGCGTGTGCTCGCACACCTTGAGGCCGTCGGCGTTGCGGTAGCCGGATGGGTGACCAGCGCCTTTCTGCCGATCCGCACCGAGATCGAGACGCGGCCGACGATTGCCGCCTTGCATGAGGCTGGTTTGGCGATCGCGCTGCCGACGATCGAGGGCGATGATCCGGATCTGGTCTTTCGAAGCTACACGCCGGGGGATGCGCTGGTGAAGGGTGCCTTCGATGTCGAGGAGCCAATGACTGCGCAGCCGGTCGTTCAGCCGCGCACGCTGCTCGTTCCCCTGCTTGCGTTCGATGCGCAGGGCTATCGGCTTGGCTATGGCGGCGGATATTATGATCGGGCGATTGCGCGGCTCTCGCAAGGCGGTCCGGTCGCAACGGTCGGGCTCGCCTACGATGCCCAGGAGGTTGATGACGTACCACGCGAAGCGCATGACCTGGCGCTCGACGCGATTGTGACGCCGACCCGCACGCTGCTTTGCAATGATGGCACGCCTCTTCAATCGCGCGTCGAGAGGAGCGTTTAGTCCATGCGCCTTCTATTTATCGGCGATGTGGTTGGGAGATCCGGACGCAAGGCGATCGCGACGCATCTGCCTGTGCTGCGTGAGAAGTATGCGCTCGATTTCGTCATCGTGAACGGAGAGAACGCGGCAGCCGGGTTCGGCATCACGGAGAGTATTTTCGAGCGATTTCTGGATGCCGGTGCTGATGCGGTCACGCTCGGCAATCACGCGTTCGATCAGCGCGATACGCTGGTTTGGATCGGGCGGCAGGATCGCCTCATCCGGCCTCTGAATTTCCCGCCGGATACGCCGGGTCGCGGAGCGACCCTGATCGAGGCGCAGGACGGCCGGCAGGTGCTTGTCGTCAATGCGCTTGGCCGCGTGTTCATGAATGACATGGATTGCCCCTTCCGCGCACTCGACCGCGAGCTTGATGCCTGCCCGCTTGGCACGGCGGCTGACGCGATTGTCGTTGACTTCCACGCCGAGGCGACATCGGAGAAGCAGGCGATGGGGCACTATCTCGACGGACGGGCAAGCCTCGTCGTCGGGACCCATACACACACCCCGACGTCTGATGATCGCGTGCTTCCGGGCGGCACGGCGTACATGAGCGACGCCGGGATGACGGGAGATTATTCCGGCGTGCTCGGCATGGACGCGGAGGAGCCGATGCACCGCTTCGTCACCCGACTCTCGCGCGGCCGCTTCCAGCCCGGCGAGAATGAGGCGAGCATCAGCGGTGTCGCGGTCGAGACAGACGATACGACAGGATTGGCGGTGAAGGTCGGACCGCTGCGGCTCGGGGGATCCTTGAGATCGGCCGAGCCGCAGTTTTGGGTCGTTTGAGAAAGAGAGTGGTCTCTCTTCAGTTGGATGACGCGTTGCACGTCATCATGATCACGACACCATACTCGGGTGTCGAACCGACATTCACTGGGCAGCAATGAATGTGGGTGACGTGACGCTCAGCTGATTTGGTTAACGAAAGGTTAACGCGGTGGCGCTATCCCCGTTTCAGCACACGGCGGCGGCTGG
Source organism: Pseudomonadota bacterium (assembly GCA_038534255.1). GTDB lineage: Bacteria > Pseudomonadota > Alphaproteobacteria > Rhizobiales > CALHAX01 > CALHAX01. The sequence goes on along the minus strand of JBCAXC010000354.1, from coordinate 698 downwards.
TCCCTCGCTAGATTGACCGTTGCGGGGGCGCGGGTGTACCGAACGGCGAACCAAAATTTCAAAGATACGGCCTTGGCACGCACGTCGCGCGCGCGGCCCTGAAGGCACGAGAGACGACCATGGCAGGGCACAGTAAGTTCAAGAACATCATGCACCGCAAAGGTGCGCAGGATAAAAAACGCTCGAAGATCTTCTCCAAGCTGGCCAAGGAAATCACGGTCGCGGCGAAAATGGGCGCGCCCGATCCTGACATGAACCCGCGCCTGCGCCTCGCCATTCGGGCGGCCAAGGCGCAAAACATGCCGAACGATAATATCGATCGTGCCGTCAAGAAATCGCAGGACGCGGGCGGCGAGAACTATGAGGAAGTACGCTACGAGGGCTTTGGCACTGGCGGCGTCGGCGTGATCGTCGAGGCGCTGACGGACAACCGTAACCGGACAGCCAGCGAAGTCCGGGCAACGTTTTCCAAGCACGGTGGCAACCTTGGCGAGACAGGTGCTGTCTCGTTCAACTTCGAGCGCGTTGGCGCGATCACCTACCCGCTGGCGACCGCGAGCGCTGACGACATGTTCGAGGCTGCGATCGAAGCCGGGGCGGACGATGTCGAGTCCAGCGATGACGAGCACACGCTCTATTGTGCACCCGAAGAACTTCACGAAGTGGCCAAGGCTTCGATCGCAGCCTCGAACATGTCG
>JBCAXC010000353.1:0-3202 GCA_038534255.1 Pseudomonadota bacterium | reverse complement strand
ATATCGATCCGATTCCACAGACTCGGCGGTCCGGCGATCAAGTCTGGCACCGCACTCACCGCACGCCGCAAAAAGTTGCTGACGTTACGGAAACGACTGTTCGATGTTTGCCAGTTGTATATCGCAAGAACCGTATCCAGCGTCACGGTTTGCAGCTGGGGTGCACCAACCGCGGAAATGATCGCCTTGTCATAGACCGCGCCCACTTTTTCCGACCAGGGAACATCCAGAATCTTCAAATCCGGATTTTCCGCAATACGTCGAATGAGCTCTTCGGGCTCATGGGTGAGCAGGACGCCCGCACTTGACGCTCCCTGCTCCACCGCCGTCAGTACGCTCTCTCCAGTTCCCGTCGTGAATGTCGGTGCCACGCCAAGCACGTTGAACAGCGTGCGTGCTGTGATGCGCTCCTGCGAGCCTGCGCCCCCCGTTGCGACACTCTTTCCACCCAGAGCTTCGATCGAGCCGACATCCTTGCTGGCGACCACAATGACAGCCTTCTGGATCAGAGGCATGACCATCCGCAGCTTCTCCTTCGCCTTGGGCAGGCGGCCTTCCTGTTCCAGATGAGCAAGGATGTCAGAGTTGACGACGCTGAATTCGACGCCACGAAGGTGGAGAAGATCCCGAATATTCTCCTCTTGACCGTACCCGACGATTGGCAGCACACGGATTTTTCCGGGTTCATCAATCTCTCTGATCAGCTGTGTGATGAGCCGCATCGATGGCGAGACAGACCCGACGGTCACACCATCGGCAAGCAACCCGTTGGTCTGGATGTTGACGCGACCTGCGTTGACGAAGTTCGCAGTGCGCCTGTCCTGAGCGTGCGCAAGATCGAAGAACAAGAGAGAAGTAAGCAGTACAGAACCTACGACCGCAAGCAGCCAGTGATGCTGCGATCGATCGTTCGCATGCGCGCCAACCTTATGCGCACTACGGCCGCAAAGCGCGTGACGCGGCACAACGTTCCAACGGTTCAGCCCCCCTGATAGCTCGTTCACACCCGTCCCCCCAATCGCGATCTAAGCTTCTGAGAATAGTGCCAAATTCACCTTTTCTCATCGTAGTGATACAGCGTAGTGTGTCGCTCATGCTAGGTCAAAAGTTGACCATGAGTGGCTGAGGCTTTCATGCCTTGATAGTAAATCGTAACGCGTCGGGGGAGTAAAATGTCTATCGGAATACGCGCTCTAACAACGGGAGCTTGCGCAGTTGCTGCGCTGCTTGGATCCTGGGCTATGCCCCAGCCCGCCCAGGCTCAAACGTGCGGGGAAGAATACGTGCTGAAGGAGGGGGACTCCCTCGCGCGCATGTCCCAGAAGGTCTACGGCGACTCGGGCAAGTGGACCGTCATCTTCTATGCAAACCAGGACCGCATCGGTGCGGGCAACTCGATTATTGTTCCCGGCCAGTCCATCCGGATACCGTGTCTGAGCGGAGAGCGTGCGCTACCGGTTGAAGCAACCGCGACCGCAACGGTGTCTGCACCGACGACAATCACACAGTCTGGTCTTGTCGATCGGCTCGAATTCCTGACCGCTGACGATTACGCGCCGTTTACGGACAGGGCACTGTCCGGCGGCGGGCTGATCACAGACGTTGTTGCTTCAGCGATGGCTGAGCTGAACAAGGACGAGAAGATCAACATTGGTCACAAGATTTCATGGGTGAATGACTGGTCGGCGCACCTGAACCCGCTGCTGACAACGCGCGCATTCGATCTTGGCTTCCCATGGTTCAAGCCACCATGCGAAAACTTCGACGCTTTGGACAAAAGCGCGCAGTTCCGGTGCCGGCGCCTGTTCTTTTCAGATCCAATCTTCGAGCCGTTGATCCTGTTCTTCGTCAAAAAGGATTCGACGTTCAATTTCCGCAACGATGCTGAAGTTGCTGGTCGCTCGATCTGCCGTCCCGCCGGATATTTTACATTCGACCTCGACCAGGATGGCCGAAACTGGGTGAAAGACAACAAGGTGACAATGGTGCAGCCACCATCTGTCGAAGCTTGCTTCCGTCTTCTTGAATCCGGTTCAGTAGACGCAGTCGCCCTGAATGAATTCACGGGTCGCGCTGCCATGGCGAAAATCGGGTTGACGGATCAAGTCCGCGCCATTGAGCGGCCGGTTTCGATCACGGCACTGCGCATCGTGGTGTCCAAAACCCATCCGCACGCGCGCACGATGCTGCACTACGTGAACAGCGCGCTTCGCAAACTGCGGGAGACAGGTCGTTTCGACCGGATCGTTGAGAAGCATCTGACGAGGTACTGGGATTCCCTTGCCGAGCAGGAACGGGCCGCAAAGGCTGCCGCTGCAGCTGCCAAAACCAAGAAAAAAGTCGCGGACAACGCTGCGAGCGAAACGAACGAAAGCGGCTCGACGGAGTAGTCGACAGCACGCGTGACGACGGCCCAGCTATCGGACGTCGTCACGCGTTTCTTCTTTCTCGACCCGGCCGCGCTGTTCGATTGTGCAGGTGGCAACGGACACGCCGATCAGCCTCAGGCTCACTGAGGACATTCCTCAGAGTTTCGGCAAGTCTTCCAGCATGGTCACACACCATCCGTGACATCCAGGACTGCGCTAGCCTGGCACAGATTTACCCTGCGAATTCAGCCAACCCTGGAGTCAGTCGAAGGCGCGCATCGACCAGATGAGCCGTTCGATATTGATGCCGCCACTCACCTGGCCACTCTGAACAGAGCGCCGATGCCAGCGTCGGTACCATTTCTCGGCAAGTTCCACAGATGCTTCGGCATCTGGTGCGTCGAGGTTCTGATGGATGTTTGGATCGTAGGTGCGGGCCAATGCCAAAGAGACTTCCGCAACATCGGCGAATGATATCAGCGAAAGCACTCGCCGTGCTTCCACCACCTTGCCCTCGGCGAGCATTTGTTTTGCTTCAGCGACGAACGTAGGGGCCGCACCACGGGCTGCCACCACGTTCTTTGAATCCAACACTTCGACGAGGGGGGCAAACGTCGTGCCGCCAAACAAGGCAGCCTGCCTGTAATACTCCTCAGCTTCTTGCGTCTCCCCCTGCTGAGCGTTCGCATCGTTAAAGAACGGATCGCGGTCAACCGCGTTTGCCAGTGCCACCTCCGCAGGTGACTTCGTCGGGGCCTCGGGTGTGGCAACCTCTGGCTCCGGGGCCGGTTCGATTGCCGATACTCCGGCATCATCGGCCTCGGACGACTCCT
>JBCAXC010000352.1:0-3210 GCA_038534255.1 Pseudomonadota bacterium | reverse complement strand
GCTGCCGCGAGTGAAGGTGAAAAGCCGACCGGGGTGGTGGCGCACTAAAGCCGCCGTCAACCCCCGAAAAACCCCGTCAGAGAATCCGGCATCTTCTGCAGTGCAACCTTCAGCACTTCCTCCATCCGCGAGACGGGGATGATGTCGAGGGAGTTTTTCACATCGTCCGGGATGTCCACGAGGTCCTTGGCATTTTCCTCCGGAATGCAGACGGTGGTTATTCCTCCGCGCATTGCCGCAAGCAGTTTCTCTTTCAGGCCACCGATCGGCAGGACACGACCGCGCAGCGTGATTTCGCCGGTCATCGCGACGTCCCGTTTTACGGGGATGCCGGTCAACACGGAGATAATCGCGGTTGCCATGCCCACACCGGCGGACGGGCCGTCCTTCGGTGTTGCGCCTTCGGGAACGTGGACGTGAATGTCCTTCTTCTCGAACATCGCAGGCGTGATGCCGAAGTCGACCGAGCGGGAGCGCACATATGCGTTCGCGGCCTGGATCGATTCCTTCATCACATCGCGCAAGTTGCCAGTGACCGTCATCTTGCCCTTGCCGGGCATCATGACGCCCTCGATGGTGAGGAGTTCACCGCCAAGTTCCGTCCAGGCAAGCCCGGTCACGATACCGATCTGGTCTTCGAGCTCGGCTTCGCCATACCGGTATTTCGGCACGCCGAGATAATCTTCCAGATTGGTGAGCGTGATCTCGATCGCCGATGTGTCGGAACTTTCGATTTCCTTCACAGCCTTGCGGGCCAGCTTCGCGACTTCGCGTTCCAGCGAGCGCACGCCGGCTTCGCGAGTGTAGCGACGCACGATCTGCATCAGCGCGTCCGGGTGGATCGAAAGCTCCTCTTCCTTGAGACCATGCGACTCGAGCTGGGTCGGGATGAGGTGACGGCGCGCGATCTGCGCTTTTTCCTCCTCCGTGTACCCGGCAAGGCGAATGATCTCCATCCGGTCGAGCAGGGCCGGCGGAATGTTCAGCGTGTTGGCCGTCGTGATGAACATGACGTCCGACAGATCATAGTCGACCTCGAGGTAGTGATCGTTGAACGTGTTGTTCTGTTCCGGATCGAGCACCTCGAGCAAGCCGGACGCCGGATCGCCCCGGAAGTCCTGACCCATCTTGTCGATCTCATCGAGCAGGAAGAGCGGATTGGACTTCGACGCCTTCTTCATCGACTGGATGACCTTGCCGGGCATCGAGCCGATGTAGGTGCGGCGGTGGCCGCGGATCTCGGCTTCGTCCCGCACGCCGCCGAGCGACATGCGCACGAACTCACGACCGGTCGCGGTTGCGATTGATTTGCCAAGCGAAGTCTTGCCGACGCCCGGTGGGCCGACGAGGCAGAGGATTGGACCCTTGAGCTTGTCCGTGCGCTTCTGCACGGCAAGATACTCGACGATCCGCTCTTTCACCTTCTCAAGCCCGTAGTGCTCTTCATCAAGCACCTTCTCGGCTTCAACGATGTCGGTCTTGACTTCGCCCTTGTCATCCCACGGGATGCCCAGCAGCCAGTCGAGATAGTTGCGCACGACCGTCGCCTCGGCCGACATCGGGCTCATCTGCTTGAGCTTTTTCAGCTCGGCCGTCGCCTTCTCGCGGGCCTCTTCGGTGAGGTTGGTCTTGGCGATTTTTTCTTCCAGTTCGCCAAGGTCGTCGCGCTCGTCCGCGTCGCCCAGCTCCTTCTGGATCGCCTTCATCTGCTCATTCAGATAGTACTCGCGCTGAGTCTTCTCCATCTGGCGCTTCACGCGTGAGCGGATTTTCTTCTCCACCTGCAGGACGGAGATTTCGCTCTCCATCATGCCGAAGACCGCCTCGAGACGCTCCGAGATGGAGGAAATTTCGAGGATATCCTGCTTTTCGGAGATCTTGATCGCAAGATGCGAGGCGATCGTGTCTGCCAGTTTCGAGTAGTCCTCGATCTGGGAAACGGTGCCGAGCACTTCGTGGCTGATCTTCTTGTTCAGCTTCACATAGTTTTCGAACTGCGAGACGGCGGAGCGGGCGAGCGCCTCGATCTCGTCTTCGGCGCCGACAGCCTCCTCGACTGCCTCGACTTCGGCTTCGAAGTAGCTCGCGTTCTCGGTGTAGTTTTTGATCCGCGCGCGCTGCGTGCCCTCGACGAGCACCTTCACCGTGCCGTCCGGCAGCTTCAGCAGCTGCAGCACGTGCGCCAGCGTTCCGACGGTGTAGACATCGTCTTCACCCGGCTCATCGTCGCTCGCGTTTTTCTGGGCGGCGAGCAGGATCGGCTTGTCGCCCTGCACCACTTCGTCGAGGGCGGCGATCGACTTTTCGCGGCCAACGAAGAGCGGCACGATCATGTAGGGAAAAACGACGATGTCGCGCAGCGGAAGCACCGGAAAGGTGCCCTCGGCGATGAATTCGACCTGCTTTTCGGTGGTATCGTCTGTCATGGATCCATTCCTTCGCAGTTGCCCGGGCAATATTGCTCCCGCCACGCAGGGCCGGGGACAGGTGACACGTCGTCACCAGAACCGGGCAGTGCCGTTCCGCCGCTATCTTCGCGGGCCCAGAAGAGCAGCACCCGCGGTCGGCGGAAAGTGACGGAACATCCTGTGTACCGGACGTAAGCCTTCGTACGGCTCAAACAAGGTCCTGTCTGGTCCGAAATGTGGGCACGCACAGATTCGGTACGTCAACAGAGTGCGCGTTGGAAAAAGCGCGTTCCAACGCAGTCTGCCTCATGCCGATCGCGACGGCGCAAGACGCGCAATCAGGCGCTGGTTTCGATCTCTTCAGCGCGATCGGAATAAATCCGCAGCGGCCGGGCACTGCCGTCGACGGCCTCCGGCGAGATCACGACCTCCTCGACGCCTTTGAGGCCCGGCAGGTCAAACATCGAATCAAGCAGGATGCCCTCAAGAATTGACCGCAGTCCGCGGGCCCCGGTCTTGCGCTCGACGGCCTTGCGCGCAATCGCCTTCAGCGCGTCATCGGAGAACGTGAGCTGCACGTCCTCCATCTCGAAGAGGCGCTGGTACTGCTTGACCAACGCATTCTTCGGCTGCGTGAGAATCTGAATCAGCGCGTCTTCGTCGAGGTCTTCGAGCGTCGCGATCACTGGAACGCGGCCGATGAATTCCGGGATAAGACCGAAGCGCAGAAGATCTTCCGGCTCGACTTTCTTGAGGAGCTCGCCGGTCTGGCGATCGTCTTCGGCTTCCACGGTTGCGGCAA
>JBCAXC010000351.1:0-3231 GCA_038534255.1 Pseudomonadota bacterium | reverse complement strand
GTCGGGCCGACGAAGCTCCGGCGACTGCGGGAGCGCGACAAGGAGGGCGGCTTCACCGATCGAGAGGCGTTGTGGCTCCTTGCCGAGATAGGCCAGCGATGCCGCGCGCACGCCCTCGAGATTGCCGCCGAAGGGTGCGAGACGGAGATACATATCGAGGATCTCGTTCTTCGACAGGCGACGCTCGAGCTGGCGGGCGCGCATCATTTGCCGAAGTTTTCCCATCAGCGTGCGTTCGTGGCGGCGGTCGAGCAGGCGGGCGACCTGCATGGTCAGCGTCGAGGCGCCGCTGACGACGCGACCGTATCGCGCAACCTGCACTGTCGCGCGCCCGACCGACATCCAGTCCACGCCCGTGTGTTCATGGAAGCGTCGATCTTCGTACGCCAGCAACATGCGGAGGTAACGCGGATCCACGCTTGCGCGGCTCGCTGGCAAGCGCCACTTTCCGTCCGTCGTGATGTAGGCCCGGAGCAACCGGTCCTTTCGATCCAGCACGATCTTCGAGAGATCATACGATGCCGAGAGATCGACCGGGCCGATGTCGTACGTGACCTTGTGGTGCAGCAGCACAGCGCCGGTTGTAGCGAAGACGAGTGCGCTCGCTGAAGCAATGCACCATCGTCGCCATTGACTCCGCCAGCCCACGTCACCGCACCTCGGTCACGGTCAGTTGGCCTGAGCCGGTGCGTGCGTACCGATCCGGGCGATACATATCCTCCGCGGTCGCGGCCGGATGGCGGAATCTTCCGGGGCTCACGCTGCGCACGACGTAAGCGAGTGACATCCGCGTCGGCTTCACAGTGTTGTTACGGACGGGCAGGTTGTAGGCCGCGACCACGCGATCCTTGCGGAAGTCCGTGTGCACAGGACGCTTCGCTGTCTTGAGCCACTTTAGCGATGCGGTCTGGCCGCCGGTCACGAGCCGCGGATTCTCGATCTCCAGACCTGCGGGCAAGTGATCCACGATCATGAAGCGGCCTCCTCGGGCGATCGCCTCTTCAAGGTGGAGCACCACGACCATCCGCTGGTTCTGCTTAATCGCCGAATCTCCGCCCGAACTGCTGGCGAGCGACAGCGGCTCGCCGTCGAGAGAGAAATATTCTCTTGTCAGGTTCAGGCCGCGGGCATCTTGAGGCTCGGGCGTCAGCGCATCGCCTGTGACCGTCACCACGGTGGTAACCGGGGTGCTGCCAGTGTTGCGCACGGTTTGTGTGCCATCGCGTATCTCGGAAGGCTTCAGTATACGTACGCTCCGGCCTGCGAGGGGCGTTCCGCCAATAGTCAGCTGGTGGTTTTCCGCCTTGTCTTTCAAGCTGCGCGCGGCGAGCAGCACCCATGCATTTTCCTGCGTTGAAGTGTGGGATTTCTTCGAGAGGGCTGTCGCGACGACATCTTCAAGCGACGTGACGCCTGGCACCGAAACACGTGCCTCTGTCGCGAGGGCGAGGATGCCGGCTGTGTCCCGCAATTTCGTGCCGTAGTCCGAGCGCCAGCGATCATCGGCCGGCGTCTCGAAGCTGGCGAGCGCCGTACGGAAGATGCTGGTGGCGCGGGTGCGGTCCCCGAACATGGCGAGGGCTGCGCCAAGCTGCGCCTGCGCCAGCGGTGTCTTGAAGTTGCCCAGACGGGTGTCCGCATAATAGCGCAGGTCGCCGATTGGCGCGCGGGCGTTGCGCGCCAGAACATAGAGCGCATAGGCGACCGACTCCCCACCGGATTTAAAGTCGCCAGCATAGGTCACGAAGTTCTGCAGCCGGTCGAGCGACTGCGTCATCATCAGCTCCGGCACGTCGTGGCCTTGCTCCTTCGCGCGGGTGAGGAAGTCGGTGACGTAAGCCGTGAGCCAGACGTCGCCGGAACGTGGCGCCCAGAGTCCGAAGGCACCGCTGGCACTTTGCAGATCGCGCAAGCGGGCGACCGCGGCGGTGACACGTGCGCGCACCTCCGCTTTCGAGACGCCTGCGGTCGGGCCGGTCAGCGCGGAAAGATAGAGCAGCGGCAGCGCACGGCTCGTGGTCTGCTCGGCGCAGCCATAGGGATAGCGCGCGAGAGCACGCATCAGGCCAGGCACATCGAAGCTGGCCGTGCGACCTGCACTGACGGTGATCTCCGCCGAGGCGGGGAGGAGCCCGCTCAGCAGGTCTGGCGAGAGCGCCAGCGTACGACCAGGTGCGAGCTTCGCGACAGTCCGGCGATTAACCGCTGGGCCCGGGGGGGTGACGCGGAAGGTCAATGCCCGCGTGACATTCACACCTTCGGGACCTTTGAGTGTGACTGTGTAAGTCGTCTCGCCCGGCGCCGTTGCGGTGATCGGCACGCCTTTGTACCGGCGCTGTTTCTTCACGAACGAAACGGTCTCGCGCAGGACATCGCTCGGCGCTGCATCACCAATCTGACGCGTGACCGCGATTTGGACGTCACCGGCTGGCGCGTCCACGTTATGGATGTGGAGCAGCAGGCGGCTCTCGTCTCCCATCGTCAGGAAGCGGGGGCTTGCGACCTGCATGACAATTGGATCGCGGACGATAATGTCCTGCTTCGCGTGGCCAAGACGTGTGCCAGTCCAGACCGCCGTCATCAGCCGAAGTGTGCCGTTAAACTCCGGAATGTCGAAACGCACGGTCGCTGCGCCATTCGCGTCGGTGGTCACAAGCCCGGAGAATAACGCGACGGGATCGCCGGTCGGCGGCGAGCCGTTGGTCCCCGCGCCGCCGCCATCTCCACCTGAGCGAAGTGCTCCGCGATTGGCGCGCATGCCATCAATCAAGCGTCCATAAAGATCGCGGACTTCAACGCCGAGACGGCGCTGGGCGTAGAACCAGTCGTCCGGGGCGGGCGTTGCGTGTTTCGTGAGATTGAGGATGCCAACATCCACGGCGGCCATCACGAGATGCGCTTTTTCCTCTTTGCGCAGGCCAGCGAGCCGGACCGGGACTTCGAGCGTCGTGCCGGAGCGGATCTGTTTCGGTGCCTCCGTCGTGACAGCAATCGTCCGATGCGCGCGGTCGATGTCGAGCCACTGTACGCCGATGGCACGTCGCGGCATCCGTTTGTTGCCGATGTCCATCGGGCGATAGAAGAACGTCGTGATGTAAGCGCCCGGCGCCCAGTCGTCTGCAACGTCGAGTTCGACCGTCGTTTCGCCCGGTGTCACGCGCACCTCCTTTGCGACATGCAGGCCGTTCCCCAGCACCGTGACGCGGGCATACCCGGCGTCATCTGACGAGA
>JBCAXC010000350.1:0-3232 GCA_038534255.1 Pseudomonadota bacterium | reverse complement strand
TCGATGACGACGTGATTGGCGTCACAGCGCTGCGGCGGATCAAGGCGGACGGCATCAAGCGCCATCAGCTGGGGATTGTGTTGGAGGGAGGACCCGAAGACGAGAACCAGGGCATCAGCCTGACGATTGAGAAAGACAACGTCCGGATCGGGACGATGACCCATAAGGCGTGGTCTTACCGGATGGAACGCATGATCGGTTACGCACTCGTCAGCATCGAGGCACAGCCGGGTGAGACTGTTCAGGTGATCCGCGATGACGGAGTTCGCATCGACGGTGCGCTCGCTGCGCTGCCATTCCTCAAGTAACGGCGACCCATAAGGGTGAAGTTTAACGATAACCTCCTTGCGATCCTAGTCGCAATGGTGTGGGGCGGCAGCTTTGTTGCGATCAAAATAGGTGTCGAATATTTCCCGCCACTATTGTTCTCCGCGCTACGGTTTGCACTCGCAGCATTTCCGCTCGTCTTCTTTCTTCCACCGCCCAACGCGTCCTGGCGAGTGATCTTCGGCATTGGGTTCGTGCTCGGTGTCGTTAAATTCTCTCTGCTGTTCGTCAGTATGGATGTCGGACTGTCTGCGGGGTTGGCATCACTGTTGGTGCAGTCCCAGGCGTTCTTCACGGTGATCCTCGCGGCCGCCATGCTCCGTGAGCAACCCTCTCGCAGTCAGAATGCCGGAATACTCGTCGCCTTCCTTGGCGTCGCCACCGTCGCCACAACCGTCGATGCCAACGCACCGTCGCAGGGAATTGCGCTCATTTTGTCAGCGGCGCTTGCTTGGGCAGCATCCAACATTCTGCTGCGGCATGCCGGTTCGGTGTCGATGCTTAACCTAATGGTTTGGGCTTCGTTGGTTCCGCCGATCCCAGTATTCGGACTGTCACTGTGGCTTGAGGGCGCGGATGTCGGATGGGCGGCGGTCACGACCATAAATTGGCACGGTGCGCTGGCACTCGGCTACGTCACGTTTGTTGGCACTGTTCTTGGGTTCGCAGGATGGGGATACTTGATCGCACGGTATGGCGCGGGCCGTGTCGCCCCCTTCGCCTTGCTTGTACCGGTGTTCGGTATGTCTTTATCGGCAGTCGTTTTCGGTGAGACTTTTGGCCCCATGCGCCTCTTCGGGGCCGCACTTGTGCTCGTTGGTCTAGCTCTGACGATTTGGCGGCAGCCCGCTGGGTAGCGAGACGTCCTCGGCAAATCGGGATGCGTCTCTCTCGGTCCGCTGGTCCTCGCAATCAAAGGTGTGAAGTACGTCGGCTTGGGGTCAGTCCCTGAAACCTCCAACCTGAGCATAACGTGCCGGGTGTCCGTCGCATAGCGGACATCCTGCATCACCGCGGCCGCGGGCGACGCTTGCGGCCGGTACTGCGCTTGCGTGGCTTTTCGTGTCGTGCGTCTGAACGCTTCCTGGCCGCTTGCGCAATCATGGCTTCCCGATCCGCCCGTGCGTGGTTCGCACCAATGCTTGCCCCGAGGGACGGGCCTCGTGGCAGTGCCGGATCTGCCGATGGCGCGTCGGGCTTGATTGGTTTCATCTCAAGTGGCTCGGTCATCTTGTGCCGATCTTCTGCCGCCAGTCGCCAGTTCTTGCTCTCTTCCACGTCGTACCGCACGGCGATCACGGTTCCGAACAGCGGAGGCTTCAGCTTCCCCATGTCCCACCGGTCTAGGGCGGAGCGATAGTCCCGCGTGTCGCTTTCCCGGTAGGTCTTGCAGCGTTTCTCATCGAGCCAGTTTTGCCAGGCATGGATGCGTTGCATCTTCTGAAACGCCTGACGGCGCTCTCTCATCACCTCGGCACGGCGCACGTCACGTTCGGCCCTCAGCTGCGTCTTGACCTTTTCGAGTTTGGCGATGTCGGACCGATTGGCGATCCGCGCAACGACGCCGAGTGCGGCGCCGCGTACCGCACCGAACATGACATCCATCACTGAGGACGCTTTTGGAGTGGCGCGCTGCAGCGTTTTCCCCGTGAGCACGCGCAATGTCCGATCGATCCGACGCAACGTCGAACCGTTGGCCGCCTGGTGGTGGACATCAACGTTCGCCAGTTTCCGTTCGGTGATGCGCTTGTGTTTCTCATAGTCGCGCTTTTGATATTCGGACCGGACCGCACGGACCGCCTGCAGGTTGGCGCTGCCGTGTTCGTTCCAGAATGCAATCTCGGAGGGCGGGAGCCCTGTGTTCTTCACGTATCCGGACTTGGCATTCAGGTCGCCGCCACGACGCGCTGTCTGCTTGCGCGCGGCATTTGCTCTGCGTCGGTCCTGATTGTGCGGCCGTTCGGGACAGACGATCTTGCCGTGGCGCTGCTCCCAGTCATGGGCCCACGCCGACAGCTTCATTCGGTCATTGGAAACGGAGGCAAACTTGCCGGTCTTTGGGTGCACGCGATTGATAATGAGATGCACGTGCGGGTGTTTGGTATCGGTGTGCTGGATAATGACGCACTGGTGATCCTTGAGACCGAGCACGTGCCGCACCTCATCGGCTGCCTTGATCATGTTGGCCTTGGTGGCGTGCGGATCGTTAGGCGGAAAGGAGAGGGACATCGAATACACCGGCTTGGTCCCCTTACGTCCGCGAAACGGGTTGGTCGCTTTGACATAGGCGTCGTAGTCCGTGCCGGCTGCTTTGGCCGCAGCCGTCACGGCGGCCACCCGGATCTCATGCGCGTGCGCTGCGGTGAACGCCATTTGGCGAAGCGCGGCCATCGGATCATCGGACGAAAGGTTGCGCGTTTGGGTGAACCCGACCCGATCAGCGAATTGCGCCGGCCCCTTGTCGGTCAGAAAATACTCGGCAGCAGAGGGACGGGCATTTGCGCTCGTTTGCGCATTATCCTCTCGCTTGTCGTGCATGTAGTACATGCCGGCGCCGACAAAACCGGTCCCGAGCTTGGCGACACGCGGGATCATGCCGAGAGCACCTTTGTCACGACCGCATCGAACGTCGTGATCATCCGGCGTGCCTTCGGCGTCATGCCGTTCTTGCGTTCGAGCGCGTCGGCAACGTCACGCAAACGGTTACGATGTGAGACGAGTTCATCCGCAAGACGCGACCCGACAATTAGATGATCGAGTTTGCGGTTGAGCCGTCGTGCGATCGCGTCGATCTCGTCGGGGATGACGCCCGTGTCTTCAGCGATGTGGCGCAACCGTTGGAGATCAGTGCCGATCCGTGTGAGCGCATCGACGAGTTCGAAGTCTGGCGCACGCGCGGCCACAC
>JBCAXC010000349.1:0-3242 GCA_038534255.1 Pseudomonadota bacterium | reverse complement strand
CGTGGCGGCGTGGTCGAGAGCTACCATCGTGGCGTTCTCGCAATTGCCGGGCCCGATGGTGACATCCTGCTGTCCGTCGGCGATGTGTCTCGTGGAATTTTCCCCCGCTCAGCCATAAAGATTTTTCAAGCCATACCGCTGATCGAGAGCGGGGCTGCCGACGCATTCTGCTTCGATCAAAGATGCCTGGCCCTTGCGTGCGCCTCGCACGGCGGTGAGACGCGGCATGCTGCGCTTGCCGCCGAGATGTTGGAGGCCTGCAGTCGCAGTGTTGCAGCGCTTGAGTGCGGCGCGCACAAGCCGATGAACCCACGTGCCACATGGGAGCTCGCCAAAGCGCAGGGCGAGGCGACACCGCTCCATAACAACTGCTCTGGAAAGCATGCCGGGATGATCGCAACCGCGGTTCATCTTGGAGAGAACCCGACAGGGTATGTGAACGCAGATCACCCGGTGCAGAAGCGCATCCGCAAGGTGCTCTCGACGTTCACCGAAATCGGCCTCGATTGTGTCCCATGCGGCACCGATGGATGCTCTGTGCCGACGTGGGAAGTCCCGGTTGACGCACTGGCCCGTGCGATGGCGAGCCTCGCCAGTGGACGAGGACCCGGCACTTCGCATGCCGACGCTGGCAAGCGATTGCTGGCGGCCTGCATCGCAGAACCCGAATTGACGAGCGGCACCGGACGCGCGTGCGCCGAGATCATGCACGCAGTCAAAGGGGCAGCCTACGTCAAGACGGGCGCGGAAGGTGTTTATTGTGGCGCGGTCCCAAAAGCCGGGATCGGCATCGCCCTCAAGATCGACGATGGCGCAACACGCGCCTCCGAAGTGACGATTGCGGCGACGCTCGCAGCCATCCTCCCACAATACCGCGAAGCACTTGCGCCTCTGGTGTCGCGAGAACTCACCAACTGGCGGGGCGTGAAGACCGGGACCGTCGAGCCGTCGGACGGATTGAAATCCGCACTATCCGGTTTTTGAAAGCGCCGCGAGCCGCAGCCCGACATCCGCCAGCTCCGCCTCGGTGACATTCGCAAACGCGAAGCGCAGATAGCGGGTTTGGCCCGCTCCGAAAAACTCTCCGGGGATGACCACCAATCCCCGTTGCGTTGCCAGCATCTCCGCGACCTCGACGCTGCTGCGTTCCCCGAACGGATGCCGGACCCAGGCGAAGTACGCCCCGAGCGCGGTGATCTCCCAGCCGGGCGCTTGCGAAAGCGTTGCGCGAAACGCGTCGGCCCGGCGCGCGATCTCCTCCGTGTTCGATGCGCGCCACGAGCCGAGCTCCGGCACCGCGTGCGCCAGAGCCGCTTGCGCATGGCGCGGCGCGCAAATCTGCAGATTGTCGACCACCTTGGCCGTCTCGGCGATCACATCGGCGCCTGCAGTCAGCGCACCAATCCGCAGTCCCGGCGTGCAGTAGACCTTCGAAAAGCTATAGAGCAGGACCACCGATTGCGCCCAATCCGGATCCCGCAAGAGCGTGTGTCGCGGCGCATTGCATGAGAGAATAAAATCCGCGTAGGTTTCGTCAAGCACAAGCCAGACACCGGCCTCGCGGCAACCCGCAACGATCTCATCCAGCGTAGCCGCGTCATAGATCGCCCCGGTCGGATTGTTCGGCGAGACGAGCGCGACAACGGCCGGGCGATGCGTCTCGATCGCGTGCCACACGACATCTGCATCAGGCTGAAAACCTCGCGCCGGGTCACAAGGGAATGTCACCGGCGTCATGCCAAGCATTTCAAGCGCTGAGGCATTGTTGAAAAAGCATGGATCGCTGAGCAGCACACGCGATCCGGCCCCCGCCAGCGTCAACATCGCCACCACGAAGGCTTGGTTGCACCCGGACGTGATCTGGATGCTGTCCGCTGTAAGGGACACGCCGAGCTGTTCGGACTGGCTGGCTGCAAATGCCGCGCGCAAAGCCGGTTCACCTTCAATGTCGCCGTACCCGGCAAGGTCTGGACTGGCGGCGAGCTTACTGAGATGATCGAGCAAATCGGGATGCGGCGGATATCCCGGCACGGCCTGCGACAAGTCTCTCAGTGCGCCGGCGCGACCGTCGTACGCTCGCGCCCAACTCTGCACGAGCGGAATGGGTGGGACATCCATCGTTGCAATCGCAGGGTTGATCGCAGGCGCGTTCATCGGAGAGCCACCCGGCGTCGCTGATCGCTCATCGAGCTACGTCCACCGATCACTGATGTGCCGCCCGCAGAGACGTCACCGCACCCCCGGCAACCGCTGGAAACGGGACAACATTGTCCGCGTCATCGCCCACAGGCATCATCACCTGCGTAACATCCACACGCGCCAGATCATCCAGCGTCAGAAACGTTCGCACGGCGTCGCGCGCTTCGGATGCAACCGGCATATCACTCCGGAAATGCCCACCCCGGCTCTCCCGCCGCATAAGCGCGCCATGTACGATGAACCGGGCCGCCAGCAACATGTTCTGCAGTGCGAGATTGCCTCGCGCCTTGCTGGCGAGATCTTCGATCAGCGCAAACACGCCGCGCAATCCCTCTCCGGTCCGCACGACGCCCGCATGTGAACTCATCGCCGCGCGGAGCCGGGCAACAAGCGCATCCGTCCGCGCCGGGCTGCTTTCCAGAGACACGCCGGGTTTCGACGCTGATGGCTTTACGCTTGCGTGGCTGCGAACACGGTGAGTCCCCGAAATATCCTCCGCCACGCGCGCGCCGAAAACGACCGCCTCGATCAGCGAGTTCGAGGCAAGACGGTTGGCGCCGTGCAGCCCGCTTGACGCGACTTCGCCACATGCCCATAGCCCATCAACCGACGTGCGCCCGCAGGCATCCGTCAACACACCTCCCATATGATAGTGCGCCGCTGGCGCGACCGGGATCAACTCGCGCGCCGGATCGATGCCCACGCGACGGCACATCTCGAAAACGGATGGAAACTTCGTCGAAAACGCATCGCCAATCGCCGCGCGGCAATCGAGGAAGGCCCCGCGCCCGGACGCATTTTCTCTGTGCACGGCGCGCGCCACGATGTCACGCGGCGCAAGCTCGGCATCATCGTGGAGCGCGGTCATGAAACGCGTGCCGTGGCCGTTGACCAGCGTCGCGCCGTCACCACGCAGCGCTTCGGTTGCAAGCGGCGCCGGATCGATGCCGGCGTTGATCGCGGTTGGATGAAACTGGACAAACTCGGGATCGGCGATCACGGCACCGGCGCGCGCCGCCATTGCCAGCCCGTCGCCCTGCGCC
>JBCAXC010000348.1:0-3242 GCA_038534255.1 Pseudomonadota bacterium | reverse complement strand
CTCGCCCTGCCGAAGCCATCATCCTCGATGCACAAGGCGTCGCGGCACGGCGTATTTTTGGCTGGCATCGCTTGCCCTGGCACAGGATCGAACAAGTCAGACAAGACCGCCGCTCACTCGTCCTCGCCAGCACGCCGATCACTTGGTGGAAGCTCATGTTCCGGGATCAACGTCTGATCCGGCTCGACGCGACACTCACAGACGCCAGCCTCAACACACTGACCGACGAAGTTACGCGCTGGCGCAGCCATGCCCTGCATCTGCCCCCGAAGTGATCGAGCGATCAGGCACGGATCCGATTGAACTTGCGCGGGTCGATTGCGCTTTGGGCTTCGGAAACAAAAGTCCGTCGAATATCATTCAGCGACGCAAGTCCGGGCACGTTGTCCCGCGATTCACCCCCGGTGTCTCCAGCCTGCAGTGCCGCCATCGCTTCATAGAACGCGACCAACGGGTCAAGGATGGCCTGCCGATGACCGCGAAAGGCTGAGTGATTCAGTCGGCCCTTCGTGGGGCTGCGCCGGTTGGGAAAATAAAGCCGTCCTTCGTCAATCAGAAAACTCAGGCGAGCCCGCAACGTGATGTAGTCCTCGGCTCGCAAGAGCGCACCGTCCGCATGCCCATGCCCGGACGCCCGTTCTTCCACTTCCGCAAGAATGGCAATGCAGTTCTGTACCCAGGCGATGACGTGATCTTCACGATGCAGCCGAAGCTGCCACCGCGAGAGCCGCTGCTGACGGAAGAAAACCCAAAGCGATAGCCCGAGCGCAATGACGGAAAGCAGCGCCGCAAGCGTCTGGCTGAACGCGGCGAGCGCAGCGATCTTCTGCGCACCGTCAAGCGAGCTCCACGGAACCGGGAGCAGGCCATCAAACCAATGCCACAACCGATCACCCATGACGTACGACTCAGCTCATCGTCGGGATCGAAAACTCGGCACCATCCTTGATCCCGCTCGGCCAGCGCGAGGTAATCGTCTTTGTCTTCGTGTAAAACTTGATCGAGTCCGGCCCGTGCTGATTCAGATCGCCAAAGCCGGACCGCTTCCACCCGCCAAACGTGTGATACGCAAGCGGTACGGGGATCGGCACATTCACACCGACCATACCAACCTGAACGCGAAAGGAAAAATCACGCGCCGCATCGCCGTCCCGGGTATAGATCGCGACACCATTGCCATACTGGTGATCATTCGCGAGCGCGAGGCCTTCCTCATAGTCATCCGCACGCACGACACTCAGCACCGGGCCAAAGATTTCCTCCTTGTAGATGGTCATGTCCTTCGTGACGTTGTCGAACAGACAGCCACCGACATAAAATCCATCCTCATACCCCTGCATCTTGAAGTCCCGCCCGTCGACTACGAGGTCCGCGCCTTCATCAACGCCTTTTGCGATGTAGTCCTTGATCCGCGTTGCCGCCTCTGCCGTGACGACTGGACCGAAATCCGCTTCGAGGTCTGTCGACGGTCCAATCTTGAGGCTCTCAACGCGCGGAATCAGTTTTTCCACCAGTTGATCGGCGGTTGTCTTGCCGACTGGAACGGCGACTGAAATCGCCATGCAGCGCTCGCCGGCTGAGCCATATCCCGCACCGATCAAGGCATCGACAGCCTGATCCATGTCCGCATCCGGCATGATGATCATGTGGTTCTTTGCGCCGGCAAAAGCCTGAACGCGTTTTCCGTTCGCGCAGCCACGCGAGTAAATATACTCCGCAATCGGCGACGAGCCTACAAAACCGACGGCCTGGATATCCGGATCATCAAGAATGGCGTCGACCGCTTCCTTATCTCCGTTGACGACATTCAGGATACCCGCTGGTAGCCCGGCCTCGATCATGAGCTCCGCCAGCCGCAGTGGCACGCCCGGATCGCGCTCCGATGGCTTCAGAATGAACGCATTCCCGCAGGCGATCGCAGGTGCGAACTTCCACATCGGGATCATCGCAGGGAAATTGAACGGCGTGATCCCGGCCGTCACCCCGAGCGGTTGCCGGACAGAGTGCATGTCGATATTGGGCCCGGCCCCCTCGGTAAACTCGCCCTTCAGCAGGTGCGGGATCCCAATCGCAAATTCGCAGACCTCGATGCCGCGCTGGATATCACCATGCGCATCCGGGATAGTTTTTCCGTGCTCTTTCGCCAGCAACTCGGCGAGTTGATCCTTCTCGTCATTCACCAGCTGCACGAACTTCATCATCACGCGCGCGCGCATTTGCGGGTTCATCGCAGCCCATGCTGGCTGCGCTTCTCTGGCATTGGCGACCGCCGCTCGCACTTCGTCCTGCGACGCGAGCGGCACGCGCGCTGCCACCTCACCCGTCATCGGCCAGAAGACATCCGCAAACCGCCCGGACGTGCCGGCGACCTGCTTTCCACCGATGAAATGCCCGTAGTCCTGCGCCATATCTCAAACCTCACATCGATCAACTGAAGGCGCGGTGCCGAACGGGTCGCCCTGCGCGCGCGGACATTATGGCCGCCAATGCAACCGGTCCAGCCTCATTTGCCCGCGAGTGATCGAACCGTCACAACGCACACGTTGACGACGCGCGCCCCGTCGCCCATGCCTCAATGCACTCGGCTTCCCAACGCATCGCGATCTCATAATGTCGGCGCACGCTGCTGAAAAATCTCCGCCGCCCGTCCTGTCGGCATCGCGTGAGCCCTCGGTGCCGCGCGCCGCCGGGTGGATGGTCGGGTGTCTCTTCTCGTTTTCGATCATGGCAATCGCCGGCCGCGAGATTGCCGGAGCATTGACCACGGGCGAGTTGCTGACATGGCGCAGCCTGATCGGCGCGCCCGTCATGGCCGCAGTCCTGTTCGCAAGCGGCCATGCGGCCTCCCGTCTGCGCACCGCCCGGTATGGTCTGCACGTCGTGCGCAACGCCTTTCATTTCACGGGCCAGTACTGTTGGTTCTACGCGCTCACCCTCATTCCGCTCGCCCAGCTCTTTGCACTCGAATTCACGTCACCGATCTGGGTCGCGGTCTTCGCAGCCTTGATCCTCGGCGAACGCTTCACCCGCTGGAAGGCCCTGGCGATCGCCCTCGGCTTTCTTGGCGTCCTGCTCGTCGCCCAACCCGGGTCAGCGACATTCGGTGTCGGTCAGGCCGTCGCACTCATCGCTGCCGTGTTCTTCGCCGCTCAGATGATCGCAACGAAAAAACTCACGCAGACCGACAGCGTCGTGACCATTCTCTTCATCATGCCGATAATCGACTGCATCACGGTCATGAT
>JBCAXC010000347.1:0-3248 GCA_038534255.1 Pseudomonadota bacterium | reverse complement strand
ATTCGAACAACGCGCCTTGCTGGAAGACCATGCCGCGCTCCACGCCCGGCCCGTCGATGGCTGTGCCACCAAGCCTGGCGGCACCGCCCGTCGGGTTGATGAACCCGGCGATCATGTTCAGCAGCGTCGTCTTTCCGCAGCCGGATGGCCCGAGCACGGAGAGCAACTCGCCCTGCTTGAGTGTGAAATTAATGTTCTTGAGCGCCTCGACGGCCGCACCAGTCTGCGGGTTCGTGAAGGTCATGCTCAGATCTTCACAAGTGAGATCTGCCATGTGCGTCGCTGTCCCATACTCTGGGATTTGCACGCAAAGGTCGACCGACCTGACGATCCGTGGCCGAGACCTGCGTGGCCGTCCCCCCTTCAACACCGTCACAAAGTCTTTGCCCCGAAGGCTCTATGACGTCGACCGCTCAGCGGTTGCGATGAACGCGTGGCATCCGCCGGGCTGCGCGCTCATTGAAACGGCTGTGAGATCGAAGGTCGACACCGACGTGACATCGGCGTCGACCCTCTTGTGCGTCAGACTGGCACCATGCGGCGCCCGCCCCGGATCGGACTTACTTCAGGAACGAACCGTCAATCGTTTTCGCGATGCTCTTGCCGTCAGATGCGTCGGAGAACACGACGCCGAGCGAGGACGCAGCTTCTGCAGCCGTACCCTTGTCGCCGAAGTATTTCTCGAGCTGTTCTTTGCGGCTTGGGAACATGAAGCCAGCCATCTGCGCCTTGGTCGTCTCGACCGTCATACCGGCGTCTTTCGCGACTTTGGCGATCTGATCGTCAGACGCTTTCCACGCAGCGTTGGCTTCGTCCGTCACTTCGAGGAACGATTTGAGAAGTTCTGGATTTTCCGTTGCGAACTTTTCCGTAACGGAAACGACGTCGAACGAGCCGATGCCGGCATCCACTTTCTGCTGGGACGACATGATCGGCGTGCCGACTTCGCCAGCAGCTTTCGCCGATGCACCACCGAAGATGCAGGCCATCTGCACGGTGCCGTCAGCCAGCGATTTCGCGCCGTCAGCCGGTGCCTGATCGACAATCTTCATCTTGGAGGTGTCGACCTTCAGTGCGGCCATATACTTGCGGAACGCAAAGTCAGCCATCGTGTTGAGCGGCACGGCGACCGTCTTGCCTTCAAGTTCCGATGCGTTGGCCGACGTGATGTCGAGACCGTTTTTCACGAAGCAGTCGTTCGCTTCATAGACGACGGCGATGCCGACCATCTTGAGCGGTGCGCCCTGCTGGATCGCTGTCACGAACGGCGCGAGGCCCTGCGAGAATGCGATGTCGATGTCGCCGGAAAGCATGGCTTCCGTCATCGCGACGCCGGTTTTGAAGTCGGTCCATTTGACGTCGACGCCCATGGCCTTGTCGTACGCCTTGTCGACCTTCGCGATCTGGTTCGGTGTTGCCCACTCGAGGAAGAAGGCCACGTTGACCTCTTCAGCGGCTGCTGCTGTCGCAGAGCTGAGTGCGAAGGCACCGGCCATCGCGAGTTTCTTGAATGTATTCATCTGCAGAACTTCTCCCTTAGTCGTCTGCTACTATTGAGAGGGTTGCCCCTCTGAGAACGCCCACCGCGTCTGCCATAGAGCAAACATGACGAAGCGCAAACGTTGTATGCAACGGACTGCTGTCGCGTGATTGCGGTTTTACGAAGGTGTTGGAGGCCGGAAAAGAAAAAGGGGACCGGCGCATCCGCCGATCCCCCGCTAAAACTCATGCGCCTGTCGCAGCGTCCTCGAGGCCCTTCCGCAACTTGGCGACCAATTCGTCGATGTGCTCTTTCTGCACGACGAGCGGCGGTGCGATGATGCCCGCGTCGCCCGTGAACTTGAGGTGCAGCCCTTCCCAGAAAAGTTTTTTCTGCATCGCCATGCCGCTCGCGCCCGGTGCGTGATCAGGCAGGGCCACGTCGATCGCCGCCATCAGGCCGTAGCCACGTATGTCCGTGACGATGTCGATATCCTGCAGCGACCAGACCTGATCGAGGAAGTACTCTGACATGTTCGCGGCGTTCTCGAAGAGCTTTTCGTCTTCGTAGATTTTCAGCGTGGCGATGCCGGCCGCGCAGGCTGCCGGGTGCGCGGAATATGTGTAGCCATGGAAGAACTCCATGCCGCCGCCGCCTTTCTCGATGATCGTGTCGTAGACGTGGTCGGAAACAGAAACCGCGCCCATGGGCTGTGAGCCATTGGTGATTGCTTTCGCCATCGTCATGACGTCCGGCACCACGTCAAACGCCTGCGCTGCAAAGGGATGACCCAGACGTCCAAAGCCTGTGATGACCTCATCGAACACCAGCAGGATGCCGTACTGATCGCAGATTTCCCGCAGGCGTTTCAGGTAGCCCTTCGGCGGCACGAGACATCCGGTCGATCCGGCGATCGGCTCGACAAAGCAGGCGGCGATGGTGTTTGCGCCATAGGTCTGCACGATCCGCTCAAGATCATTGGCAAGCTCGACACCGCCGTGCTCGCCCTCGCCGCGCTGGAATTTATTCTCCTCAAGCCACGTATGCCGGATCGTCGCCACGTAAGGCATCGTCAACGGGAATATGTCCCGATTCTTGACCATACCGGAGAGCGACACGCCGCCAATGTTGACCCCATGATACGCGCGCTCGCGCGAGACCATCCGGATGCGCCCGTTCTCTCCGCGTGCATTGTTGTAGGCCATCACGATCTTGAGCGCCGTGTCGATCGCTTCCGACCCGGAGTTGGCGAAAAAGACGTGGTTGAGTTCGTCGGGCAATAGCCGCGCAACCTTCGTCGCCATCTCGAAAGAGCCGGGATGCCCCATCTGGAAGTGCGGCGTGTAGTCGTTCAACTTGAGCTGCTCGTAGACCGCAGTCGAGATTTCTGTCCGCCCATGGCCACACGCCACGTTGAACAGTGAGGACGACCCGTCGAGCAGTTTCCCACCCTTGTGGTCCCACATGTAACAACCTTCACTCTTCACGACGAGGCGCGGATTCTGTTTGAATTCCGCGTTCTGCGTGAACGGCATCCAGTGCTCTTCGAGCGAGTTGGAGGTGTACTGCATCTCGAATGTCTCTCCCGGTGAAAAAGCGAGGTCGTTAGTCTCGGCGCCTCGGCGATCCGCCAACGCCGCAAGGGGCGTAGTGAGGGCGCGGCTCCCACACCCCATCACGAATTCGTCACTGCCATCGCACGGTCTGCTCAACCATTGGGCAGAAACGCGCATTGCGCAATCGATGATCGAACGCTAGCTAGCGTTCG
>JBCAXC010000346.1:0-3263 GCA_038534255.1 Pseudomonadota bacterium | reverse complement strand
GTGCAGTTCCATCCGGAGATCACCTACGCGCTGGTCAATCGCTGGACCTCGCACCGGCCTGATCGGCTGGCCACGAAAGGTGCTCGCCCGCGCGACGAGCATTTCCACAATCATTTTCTGCATGCTGCGCAGGTTGGCCGGTGGATCGACACGTTCGGGCGACGGTTGCTCTCGGCCCAGCTTGAGGCGGAACAACCCGCCGCATAGCGGTACGTGCTGGTCGCCCCTTACGGCCGGTAACCTTTTGGCAATCATTAAAGACGGCATTTGTGGTGTATTCGGCATAACACCTTCATACGTACGCCATGACAATCGGACCTTCGAGATATGTGCCGCCCCGCATCGACGCACGAACCTATGATGAGTTCATGCGCGAGTTGCGGGACGTGCGCCGCCAGCCGCTTGATGCGCAGTTGCGTTTCATGCGCAACGCGATGAACAGGGATCGTGCCTTATCGATCCCGCGCGATACGCTTACTCGTCTGCTTCGCGACACGTGAGCGCGCACCGAGCGATCGTCTCGGGACGTCGGCGCTGCGGATGGCGCTTCAGGCCTGACGTGCTTGCAGAACCGAGGGGCCATCGCTAAACCGGCGATCAAATGGCGCTTGCCTGATGCGGCGCTGATGATCCGGGGTGCGCCATGTCGGGATTCACCGGCCTCTTCCTGTTCCTGCAGATGCTCATCGGCTGGTTCATTTTCATTATCGTCATCGATGTGATCCTGACGCTGCTGATCAGTTTTGGCGTGCTCAATGCGCACAACGGTGTGGTCTCGTTCATTCACCGCGCGACATACGCGGTCACGGAGCCGGTGCTCCGACCGATCCGACGCCGCCTGCCCGCGATCAATGGGATCGATCTGTCACCGCTCGTGCTGATCTTCGGGCTTTACTTCCTGAGTTGGGTGGTGATCGGCAATTGCGGACAGCCGGGGTTTGTCTCCGGCGCGCTCTGCGGCTGACGCGGATATTTCAGAATTTTTCACGCATGCATGATGCCCCGCGGGGGCGCATCTACCGGGGGACGAACTCATGTCAAACGCTGATGTCATTGACGGCAAGGCCGTTGCAGCTGAACTGCGCGAGAAGATCGGCGCGGCGGTGGCGGAGCTTAAGTCTGCGCACGCGCTGACGCCCGGCCTCGCTGTCGTGCTCGTTGGGGAAGATCCGGCGAGCCAGGTTTATGTCCGCAACAAGGGCAAGCAGACGGCCGCGGCCGGCATGGCCTCGTTTGAGCACAAGCTTGATGTCTCGACGTCCGAGGCCGAGTTGCTCGCGCTGGTCGACCAACTCAACAATGACGACACGGTGCATGGCATTCTGGTGCAGCTTCCGTTGCCGGATCAGATCGACAGTCAGAAGGTGCTGAACGCTATCGATCCCTCGAAGGATGTTGACGGTTTTCATCCGGTAAACGCGGGGCGGCTGGCAACGGGTGAGCCAGCGCTTGTGCCGTGCACGCCGCTTGGGTGCGTGATCCTGGCGAAGAAGGCGGTTCCGTCGCTTAGCGGTCTGAACGCTGTGGTGATTGGCCGTTCGAACATTGTCGGCAAGCCGGTCAGTCAGTTGCTGCTTCAGGAAAGCTGTACGGTGACGATTGCGCACTCACGCACAAAGGATCTTGAAGGCGTCTGTCGCCAGGCGGATCTTCTGGTCGCGGCGGTTGGTCGGCCGGAGATGGTGCGCGGCGATTGGGTCAAGCCCGGTGCAACTGTGATCGATGTCGGCATCAACCGCGTCGATGGTGCGGATGGAAAGTCCAAGCTGGTTGGCGATGTGCACTACGACGAGTGTGCTGCGGTCGCTGGTGCGATCACGCCGGTGCCGGGCGGGGTTGGTCCGATGACGATCGCCTGTCTGCTGCGCAATACGGTGCAGGCTGCGTGTGATGCGAACGGTATTCCGATGCCTGATCTCGGCTGAGGATAGCGACGCTGCGATCACAATTTTTCGCTGTCAGCATCGTCATCGTGCGCAATGAAGAGGCAGAGACATGCGCCAGGTGCATGGCTCCGCTGCATGAGGCGCTGATTTTGACGCTATCGAACTGCGCTCTCTCCGGGTGAGGTTTGCGCGTCATTGTCGTATTCGTCATCGACGACCGCCTGTTTTTGACATAACACCGGTCAATTGGCGGATTTATTTCCGCACAGGTTGCATGGAGGCGACGGACTGAAATTCAGGCCGTAATGCGGCGGCGGGATGTGCCTTTCATTCCGCGTACAGGTCTTTTTTTACCCTCACGGAATGTGTCGGCGGATTTCAATCCGCGATGCGACAATCTGTCGGTTGCACGCGCAACAAAACCGGCGTCTGACGCGCCGTGCTTCATTCGTGAAGCGATTGATCTCCGCGGCGTGGCGTAACGAGTGCGCGCCGATGCGAGGTATCGTCCGAGACCCGTCCGGGTCTGACATCCCGATTTCTATCCCCAAAAGAACATTCTACGAGGACATGTGATGAAACACGTGGCTTATGCCGTGGGTGCCTTCACGCTCATGGTTGTGACGTCGATTTTCTCTCTCCAACCGGCGCATGCCGCGCAGTACGGCGTGGCGTCGTACTACTGGCAGCCACAGGCTCTGGCTTCCGGTGGACGTTTTAACCCGAACGCCATGTCGGCTGCGCACAAGACGCTGCCGTTTGGCACCAAAGTTCGTGTGACCCGGCAGTCTACCGGGCGCTCCGTGGTCGTGACGATCAATGACCGTGGTCCCTACATTGCCGGGCGGATCATTGATCTCTCGCGGGCTGCCGCTCAGCGTCTCGGCATGACGGGTGCCGGCGTCACGAAAGTGCGCGTTGATGTGGTCGGGCGCGGTGGCGTTGCGCATCTCGCACTTGGTGGCAAAGGCGGACAGTACGCCAAAGGCATTGCCCGGACGTCCGCCAAAGGCACGAAGGTGGCCAGCAAGTCCCGCAAGCCCAAAAAGGCGCGCGGCAGCAAAAAAGCGCGCAAGGCCAGCAAGGGCCGCAAGTTTGCCGGCATTCCAAAGTCGCTCCGCGGGAAAAATATTATCTCCGTGAAGCGTCGCTACAGCATGAACGGCAAGGTGCGCACGACGTCGGGCCGCATTCCGGCTGGTGCCACGCTGCTGCAGGAAACGATCACCTACACAAACTGATGAGTGTTGCGCGTTCGCGCGCGGCATTCAGCTCTGCGAGAGGTCGCCGGTGTGCCCGGCGGCCTCTTTTGCGTTTGGGGTGCTGACTGCTCCCACTTCCCGCTGGCGGTTCCATTGATGAGGCACGTGGAGCTAC
>JBCAXC010000345.1:0-3266 GCA_038534255.1 Pseudomonadota bacterium | reverse complement strand
GTCTTTCACGGCGACGCCGTCAGCAACGAGTGCCATCTCGACCAGAGCGTTGGCCCAGGTGTGGATGCCACGCTCTGGTCGAGATGGCACTCGTTGCTGACGGCGTCGCCGTGAAAGACGTCTACAAGGTGATGGACACCAAAGAAGGCATCGACCGTGCGTTCAAGAAGCTTGATGAAATCAAGCCGCACGCTGTCTTCTGGTCGTCGGGCGCCAAGCCGCTTGAGCTCGTCAAGTCGGGTGAGGTCGCAATGTCGATCGCATACAACGGCCGCGTCGGCGCCGCTGTCCTGTCGGAAGGCGAAAGCTTCGTCTCCATCTGGGACGGTCAGGTGCTCGAGGAAGAGTGGCTCGCAGTCGTCAAAGGCTCGAAGAACAAGCAAGCCGCGTTCGATTTCATCGCCTTCGCAACGGCACCGGAGCAGCAGGCAGGTCAGGCCAAGTACATCAACTATGGCCCGATGCGGAAATCAGCCTTCGAAATCATGAAGGCCGGCGAGCCGTGGTTCCACAATGGCAAAACCATCATGGAACACATGCCGAACCGCGACGAAGTGATGGAACGCTCCGTCTTCGCCAACCCGGAATGGTGGGCGGACAACGGCGACGAAATCAAAGAGCGCTTCAACGCCTGGAAAGCGAAGTCGTAAGACGCGCAGTCCAGTCGTAACGACACACGAAGGGATGGTCGCGGTTCCGCGGCCATCCCGCCCACGCCGCAGAGTTGTTAAGCTCTTATCCGGCGTGAACGACGGTTAAGGGAGTGGGATTGCCATGGCTGTGACGTATGCGGGAACTGCGCCGGTGCCGGCGTCAGACGATACGGGCCCGCTGGTCACCGCGGACGGCATACCGCTCAAGCAGGCCCTGCAGCACTCGCAACGCCGCAACAAGCTCAAAGCGCTTGGCCTCGTTGCCCCGCCTTTTATTTTTCTCGTTATTCTCTTTATCGTCCCCGTGATCTCGCTGATGTTTTACAGCGTCGATGATCGCAAGGTGAACACCTATCTCCCCAAGACGTTCGCGCTCTATGACACGTGGGACGGCGAGGAGCTTCCGGACGAAAATCTCTACAAGGCGATGTTTGAGGATATTTCCTCCGCGCCGGGTCTGCTGATGGGCCAATCCTCGACCCGTATGAACTACGCGAAGTCGCGCTGGAAAAGCCTGATCAAGAAATCCAACCGGCGGTTCAAGAAACTCGCGCGGACTGATTTTGCCGGTCCGTACAAGCCGGAAATGATCAAGATCGACAAGCGCTGGGGCGATATCGACTTCTGGCGCTCTCTAGAGATCATGAAGAACCCGATCACGACGGGCTACTTCGCGAACGCTGTCGACTACAAGATCGATTTCGAAAAAGGCTACGTCGCTCAGCCGGAGTATCGCCAGATCTATAAAACGCTCTGGTGGCGAACGTTCGAGGTCGCAATCCTCGTGACCATCTTCACGCTGCTCCTTGGCTATCCCGTTGCGCATCTCCTCGCGACGCTCCCGGCGCGCTATGCCAACCTGCTGATGATCTGTGTGCTGATGCCATTCTGGACATCGCTCCTTGTGCGGATTGTGGCTTGGATGGTCATGCTGCAGCAGAACGGGGTCGTGAACGACACGCTGGTCGCGGCCAACGTGCTCGATACCGAGAATCGCCTTGAGATGATGTACAACTATACCGGTACGATCATCGTGATGACGCAGATTTTGCTCCCCTTCATGATCCTGCCGATCTATTCGGTGATGAAGGGAATATCGCCTGCTTACATGAAGGCAGCGCAAAATCTCGGCGCAACGCCGACACGTGCATTCATCAAGGTCTACATGCCGCAAACGCTGCCGGGCATCGGCGCGGGCGTGATCCTCGTGTTCATCGTCGCCATCGGCTACTACATCACGCCGGAGCTTGTCGGCGGTAAAGACGGACAGCTGATCGGCAACTCAATCGCCAATCACTTGCAACAGACCCTAAACTGGGGCCTTGCGGCTGCCATGGGCGTCATGCTGCTCGCGGGAATTCTCGTGCTCTACTGGATCTATGACAAGGTCGTCGGAATCGACAACATGCGCATGGGGTGATGCGGCTAAAGACGAGAGCACAGACGAGGGTATGCCCCCGGCAAACGTCCGCACGCACGGAGGCCGGGTCAGGGAGATAAAAGAAGATGGCGCTACCAGCCTACGCAACCACCGGCCAGAAGGCCTGGCACTACTTCTACCTCGGGTTCTGCGGGCTCGTGCTCTTCTTCCTTGTCGCGCCGCTGATCGCTGTCATTCCGCTCTCGTTCACCTCGAAGGCCTTTCTCAACTTTACCTCCGAAATGCTGGCGTTTGATCCGGCGGGCTACTCCATGCGGTGGTATCGCAACCTGATCGGCGACTGCTCGGATGCTGTCGTCACCACGGTCTGCTCTGATAAGTGGAAGACGGGCGCGCTGAACAGTCTGTTCGTTGCGCTCATCGCGACCGTTCTGGCCACTGTGCTCGGAACACTCGCCGCACTTGGTCTCAGCAGACCGCAAATGCCCGGTCGCAAGCTCTTCATGGCGGCCCTCATCTCGCCCCTCATCGTTCCGCTGATCATCGTCGCTGCCGGCATGGCACTTTTCTTCCCCTCGGTGCCGAACCCGCTGGACCCGTTCAATGAGAGCCTGCATTCCACATTCACAGGGCTCATCTTTGCGCACACGATCCTCGGCCTGCCGTTCGTGGTGATCACTGTGACGTCAACGCTCGTCGGCTTCGATCACTCGTTGATCCGCGCAGCTGCGAGCCTGGGCGGCGGTCCGGTGCGGAATTTCTTCAAGGTGCAGTTCCCGCTGATCGCACCGGGCGTCATCTCCGGCGCGCTGTTCGCGTTCGTCACATCCATGGACGAGATTGTGATTGTGCTCTTCATCGGCGGGGCCGATCAGCTCACACTGCCCAAGCAGATGTGGTCAGGTATCCGTCAGGAAATCTCACCGACGATCCTCGCCGCGGCGACGATCCTCGTCATTATGTCGGTGGTTCTGCTGACGACCGTTGAGCTGCTCCGGCGGCGGTCGGAGCGGTTGCGCGGTCTCACGCCCGCATGATGGATCTCCACTCGCGCGACGCCAAAGCCTGATGTGATGTCGAGGGCGCGTCTCGCACACACGAGGATGGCGGCGCACTGGCGCTCTCTCATCCGTGTTGCGAGCATTGCGTTTGCGGTTCTCACGATCGACAGTCGCGGCATTGAGCGATTGTGCGCGTGATGGATCGACTGATGAGCCGATGATGCCAATCGT
>JBCAXC010000344.1:0-3275 GCA_038534255.1 Pseudomonadota bacterium | reverse complement strand
CGGCCACTCCGATCTCTTCAACAAGGGTGCGCTGAAGGAGATCGTGGCATTCGCAGCGTCTTCGGTTCGCGGGCCGCTGCAAACACGGCCTCACCCATCGCCGAGGGGATCACCGCGTCCCGCGCGCCGTGCATGACGAGCAAGGGTGCATTGATATCGCCGATCAGGGCCTCGACGGGATAGTTCTCGCGCAGGAACGGGCGGACCGGCGCCCAAGGATAAAGTTGCGCAGCGCGATCCGCGAGCGAGGTGAACGGGGAGTCGAGGATCAGGCCGCCGATCGCAACTTTCGAGGCGAGGTCGGTCGCAACCCCCGTGCCGATCGACTCGCCGTAGACGAACACGTTGCTGGGCGGCACGCCTTCGGCCATCACGCGATCATAGAGCGTGCGCGCGTCGGCCGTATTCGCGGTCGCCGATGGCCTGCCGGTGCTGCCTGAATAGCCTCGATATGCCATGATCCAGACGCCGAATCCCGCTTCCTGCAGCGCCTGGACGCGTCCACCACGCGCGGCGAGCGTACCGCCATTGCCATGGAAATAGAGAAGGGTCGGATAGCCGTCGCGCGGCGCGGCGCGCCAGGTCACGAGTTCGGCCCGCCCGTCGCTCGTTGGGACGCGGACGACTTCGACGGCATTCAGGCCGAGTTGTGTTGGCGAAATCTGCGTCGGGTCGGGGTGATAGATCAACCGACCCTGACCGAAGTAGAGCGCTGCCATCACGCCGAGATAGGCGACGACACCCCAAGCCAGAATTTTCAGCACGATCGCCATGGCGCGCGCAGCCGCGGGCGCTGCTAGAGCAGGAAGATCGCCATGAGCGCCAGGACGGCCACCACGATGATCGTGGCCCACTTCGTGGCGACCAGAAAGCCCGAATACGTGCGCAGATGCTCTGGATAGTCCATGGCCTCGTGGCCTTCGGAAGTGTCGATCGTCATGTTAGTCCTGCCGATGTGTTTTTGCCTGCGCATCACCGCGCACATGCGTCGGGCTTCGTTTAGCCAGTTCGCCATGCGTTGCCAACGTCAGAGGTGTCACAACCATCATGACCGGTGTTGAAGCCGAGCCGCTGTTCGAGCCGCAGGATGAAGATTTTGCAGCGCGCGTTGCCGCGAGTTTCGCGCGGCAGTCCGCTATGACGACGCTGGGTGCCACGCTGGATGAGGTCACGCCGGGCGCTGTGGCAATCGCAATGCCGTTTGCCGCGCACTTCGGTCAGCAGCACGGGTTCATGCACGCGGGGGCGGTCACAACGCTGCTGGACAGCGCCTGCGGATATGCCGCGCTGTCGTTGATGGCCGTCGGGTCTGGCGTTCTCACGATCGAGTTCAAGGCCAGTCTTCTCGCGCCCGCCGCGGGGGATCGGTTTGTTGCGCGTGGCCGGGTGGTCAAGGCAGGCCGCGCGGTCATGTTCTGCGAGGGTGTCGCGACGGCTTACGGGTCGGATGGGGCGAAGCAGGTCGCGACGTTGTCCGCCACGATGATGGTCGTGCGCGACCGCCCGAAGATCGAGGGTTAGATCCCCCCGCCCCATCGCGGACCTACGCGATCACCGGCATTTCGGGGATCGGCACGCCGGTGGCGTTGAATGCCTCGACCTGACGTGCACGCAGGTTCGCCTCATCGAAGCCTTCGATGACTTCGTTGAACATCCGGTAGTAGTTCAGCTCCGAGCCGAGGCGAAGGAAAACGCCGCCGAGGCCGATGGCCGCGCGGTCCATGAAGACAAACTCGCGCGGGATCTTGACCGGGCCTTTCTCGCGCAAGCCCTTGTGAACTTCGAACGCCTGCTTGCGGCCGTATTCGCCCGGGCTCGTGTTCTCGTCGATCTTGCGCACGCGGTCTTCCAGAAGCGGCGCATAGATGAAGCGCGCCCAGATCGTCAGAATGTCGATCAGGTCGTTGCTCAAACCTCGGAAGCCCCAGGTCTCATAGGCATTGACGATGCGATCGCGATCTTCGTGGAGCACGCCGAGATACAGATCGATGACGCCGCCGACAAAAGCTGGTGCGAAGGTTCGGATACAGCCGAAATCCAGCAAGTTGATGCCCTGCGCCGTGCCATCTGCATGCGCGCGGACAGTGTAATTGCCCATGTGCGGGTCGCCGTGGATCACGCCGTAGCTATAGAGCGGATGCCACCATGCGTTGAACAACGCTTTTGCGATCTCATTGCGATCCTCGAGATCGCGATCCAGCCACTGCGCCAGCGGCGTGCCATCGAGCCAGGTCATGGTCAGCAAACGGTTGGTCGAAAGCTCTGGTACGACTTCCGGCACTTCGATCCGCGCTTCATCGGACATGATGCCAGCGTACAGTGCGATGTGGCGGGCCTCGAGGTCGTAGTCGAGTTCCTCGCGCAGCCGGGCGCCGATTTCCTCTCCCATCTGCGATGGGTCGATGGCGCTGTCGACGCGTTTGTAAAGCGACACAGCAAGTTCGAACTGCGCGAGATCGGCTTCGACGGCGGATTGCATTTCCGGATACTGCAACTTGCAGGCGAGCGCCCGCCCATCGAGGCTTTCCGCGCGATGAACCTGCCCGAGGGATGCCGCAGCAGCGGCCTCCTTTTCGAAAGACGCGAAGCGTGCCTGCCAACCGGGGCCAAGCTCGGCCTGCATCCGGCGCTTGACGAATGGCCAGCCCATGGCCGGCGCCTGGCTTTGCAGTTGCGAGAGTTCGGCGGCGTATTCCGGCGGCACCAAGTCCGGGATGGTCGACAGCTCGCGCGACCTTCATCATCGGACCCTTGAGCCCGCCGAGCGCCTTTGCAAGCGCAGCTGCGTTCTTGTCGTTCGTCGCGTCTCGCCCGAGGAGGCGGGATACGGCGACACGTGCGGCGACGCCTCCGACATTCGTTCCGACGCGCGCATAACGACTGACGCGGCCTGTCAGGCGGTTGGCCTCGGTATCGCGTGCCTTTGGTGCCGCAGCGGATGTCGGTTGGATATCGGGGGCGTCGGTCATGAGCGCGAGGTGGGGAGCGAGTGCGGCGAGGTCAATGCACTATACGCCCGGCCATCGGTCACGGATCCACCGGGCAAGGCCGTCTTCGTCAACCTCGCCGGCAGCAAGGGCGAGGATGGCGGCGGTGGCTGACGCTTCGGGCGCATTGAACATCACGCCGTTCTTACGCAGGAAAACGACCATCGACAGAAGTGAGGCGCGTTTGTTGCCGTCGACGAACGGATGGTTTTTTGCCACCCCGAACGCGTAAGCACGGCGTGATGTTCAATGCGCCCGAAGCGTCAGCCACCGCCGCCATCCTCGCCC
>JBCAXC010000343.1:0-3299 GCA_038534255.1 Pseudomonadota bacterium | reverse complement strand
GACATCGCCACGGACCTGTTGATGACCTGGCACGAGGTGTGCGCCGCGATCGTGCACAGCGGATCAGCTGCGATCTCGCGCACCTCGTCCCAGGTCATCAACAGGTCCGTGGCGATGTCGGCAGCGTCGACGCCGTGTTGAGCCGCAAGCCCGGCAACGATCGTCCTTGCGTCGCGCTCATCAATCTCGCGGAGGGCCCAGTAGACTTTTGCATGCGCATCGGTTTTCTCGGCGAGCGTTGTCAGCGGCATGGGCTCCGCCGCTTTGCCGACCTGCACGGTGATGCGGTTGGCGCGGCGGATCACCTCTTCCAGCGTGAGCCACCACAGATCACCCGTACCATCCGCGAACGTATCTGGAAGATAAATCGCGAACGGAGCGTTGTGTTCACGGAAGACGGGGAGCGCATGCTTGAGGTTGTCGCGATAGCCATCATCCAGCGTCAAGCATGCGAAGGGGCGGCCTGTTGGATTTTTGATCCGCTCCGGCAGGTCGTCGAGTGAGATAAATTCAAAACCTTCGCGGCGCATCAGGCCAAGGGCGTCATCGAGGAACTTCGGCGTGATCTGCAGAATGCGGCTTGGCTCAAAGGCGCGGCCTGTCGGCAGGCAGACCTGGTGGAGCATAAATATCGCGCCAAGACCACGCATACGCCGAGGCGCCCATCGATGAACGCCAACGGTATGCATGCCGCGCAACACGGACAAAAACCTGTTTGGCACCGCCTCACTCACGTCGCTCTGCTCCATCGACGCGCGTCACGTCGTGGCGTTTCATTAACCATGCGCAACGGTCCGGTCGGCGTGTTTTCGGTCTGAGAATGTCGCTGTGTCATGAACTGGGAGTAAATTTTGCAAGGTGAGCCGGGTACGCTCTCACGTGTATGGCGCTCGGTGTGCGCGTGACCGCCACGCCGATGCGCCTGGTAAGCAAAAGCCGCGCCGCGCACTCGCAAACCAACGGGATGACCGTGACAGCAGAACGCCACATCGTCCCGGCCCCGTCGTCCGGCATGGCGCGCGACGCGATGTCCGAGCTGGCGCGCGACGCCGCGGCCGAGCATGCAGCGACGTGGCAGCCGTTTGCCCTGGAGAATGGTGCACGCATCGAGCTGCGCATCTCGCACACCCTTGATGCTGCGGGATTGGCGATGATCGCGACGCTGCGCGAAGGGCCGCCTCGCACGCTATTCAGCTCACCCGAATGGATTGAGGCATGGCTTGGCCGTGGCGATCTGGCTCGGGCGGGAACGCCGGTTTTGATCTTCGCGCGGGACGACGAAGGTGTACCAGCCTTCGTCCTGCCGCTGTTCCTTCGGCGCACTGGCGGGGCATCCGTGCTCACGTGGCTTGGTGAGGAGACATTTGCGGTCCAGTTCCCACCGTGTGCCAAGGCGATGCGCGAAGCGCTCACGTCCAGTGACATCGAGCGACTGTTCGCAATGCTCCGCAGCCTGCTTGACGGCGGCTTTGATGCGGTGCGGCTGCGCAACCAGCCAAAAAACTGGGCTGGCGCAAGCAACCCCTTTGCAGCAGGTGCGAATGATGCGGCACCGAACGGAAACTTCGAACGCGCGCTGGAGTCGGACTATGCCGCGCTCTATGAGAGCACTTTCACGTCGCGAGAGCGCCGCAACCATGCGCGCCAGCGTCGGCGTCTTCACGAAGCCGGGTCGATCGACGTCTCCATTGCAGAGACGGACGCGGAGCGGGAGGAAATCCTTGCGGCGTTTTTCGCGTTCAAGACCGCACAGCTCGAACAGATCGGCGCAGCAAATCCGTTTGCCTGCAGCGAGCTCCGCACGTTCTATCGGCGTGGGCTTGCAAGCCTGCCCCAAACGCCGACGATGGGGCCGGTCTGTGCCGGGCTTCGCGTCGACGGCGTCCTCGTCGCGACGCTGCTGGGGGTCCGCGATGGCGAACGGTTCACGACGCTGATGAGCGCTATCACGCTCGACGATGTGGCGCGCACTTCACCTGGGCAGCAGCTTCTGGAGCACGTCATGGCCGACCTGTGTGCCCGCGATGTTCGGGTCTTCGACTTTGGCCCAGGTGCGAGCCAGCAGAAGTTGCGGTGGAACATGGCGCCGGTGACTCTCTATGACAGAACCTACATTTTTCATCCGCGGGCATGGCCCGTCGTGCTCTGGGGGCGGGCGACGTCCGGCTTGGTGCGTCGTCTCAAGAACAATCCGACGCTGTTCCGGACGCTGTCATCTTTGCGCGCACGGGTGATGGGCCGGTCTCGCCCGAAGACTTGAGCCAATCCATAGTTCGAGATCCGGAAGACTGTCTCCCGCCGACTGCACGAACTGACAAAGAAAACGGCCGGAGGATTTTCATCCCCCGGCCGTTTCCGCTTCTCACCCTGTAGCGTGTTCGTGGTCTAGCCTCCGTTTGGCGCGCCGTGTTGCGGTGCTGCCGTCGAGAGACCCGGTGCCGGAGCATACCGCGCGCGGATGTCGCTGCGTGCGATGCGCTGAGCCGGCTCAAGCGTAGCGACCGTAAATTCCGGGATGTGGAACCCGAGGAAGTACCCGCGGTCGCGGCTCGCTTCGGCACCTGTGCCGGAGACGAGGCCGTGGTCGAAGCGACCTTCGACGAGGCTGAAGACCTGCGCGCCAACGTCTGGCTCGGCGGCGACAAGTACGTGATCATAGTGCGCGTCGAGACCGTCGAGGAAGCGGTTGACCGTCTCGCTCTGGCTCGCATCGGACCAGTCAAACGTCTTGCTGCCAGCTTCGATCACGTCGACGCTCTCCAGCGTATTGTGGCGCACGGCATCCTGCAGCGTCGCGTTGCCCGAGAGGACGTCTGTCAGACCGGCGGCGGCGCTTTGGGCGTTCGGCATCACGGCGCTGCCCGGCTCTGCGGAGATCAGGACAACCCGGGCGCCTGCGCGGGACAGGTTGCGCGCGACATCGTAGGCCGTGGAGAGAGCGGAGTGTCCCTTGAGCGTTGTTGTGACCATCGTGCGATAGCCCGCTTTGCCGTCGCCGCGCTCAAGCAACGTGCTTGCGATCCGCGCGGCACGGCTTTCAAGACCGGCCAAGGCGTCCGCTGGAGCGGTTGCCAGCGTGGCCTCAGGTCCGGGCCACGTAGCAGAACCCACGGATGCAGCTGCGACACCCGCCGCCGCGATCGGTGCGTTGCCGGGAGCGTCACCACCGATGATGCGGCTCGTGCGATCGATCAGTCCACCGCCGTTTCCGGAAGGACCACCGGACCCTACCGGTGCAGCGGACACCGGAACACCAGCCGGACGTGCTGCGGAGAGTAATGCGCGTGTTACGACCCAAG
>JBCAXC010000342.1:0-3332 GCA_038534255.1 Pseudomonadota bacterium | reverse complement strand
GAGCGTTGTCGCACCCGGTGTCAGGCTCTGATTGGCCGGCCCGCTCACAGGGCACCATCGAAAATGCGCAGATGGAGCGGAGCGTCGCCAATGCGGTATGCGAGTTCGGCCGGATGCGAGACGTCCCAAACGGCAAGATCGGCATGATGACCTCGCGCAATCGCGCCGACGTCGCGCATGCCGAGGGCGGTGGCCGCATGGCACGTGGAACCCGCGAGCGCTTCTTCCGGTGTCAGGCGAAACAATGTGCACGCCATGTTCATGGCCAGTCGCAGCGACGTCATCGGCGAAGAACCAGGATTACAATCCGTGCCCACAGCCATCGGCACATCGCACGCACGCAAGTCGTCAACGGGCGGAACTCGGGATTCCCGCAAAGTGTAGAACGCGCCAGGCAGAAGAACCGCGACGGTACCTGATGCCGCGAGAGCTTCGACGTCCGCGCGCTCGGCATACTCTATGTGATCGGCTGAAAGGGCACCCTGGCGTGCGGCAAGGGCGGTGCCGCCCACGTGCGACAACTGTTCAGCATGAAGCTTGACGGGAAGTCCGAGGCTGTCAGCAACGCCAAAGACGCGCGCAATCTGGTCGGGAGAAAAAGCGATTCCCTCACAAAAACCGTCGACGGCATCAACAAGACCTTCGGCGTGCGCAGCTTTCAGTGCCGGTATACAAACCTCGTCGATGTAGGCATCCGCTTGACCGGAATACTCCACGGGCACCGCGTGCGCACCAAGAAAGCTGGTGCGCACACGCACCGGGCGCAGTGAGCCAAGATGGCGCGCGACCCGAAGCATCTTCAGCTCGGTCTCGACGTCCAGCCCATAACCAGACTTGATCTCGACGCTCGTCACCCCTTCGGCGAGCATGAGATCGAGACGTTGCACACCTGCTTCGATCAGCTCGGCCTCGCTGGCTGCCCGTGTCGCGTCGACCGTTGAGACAATGCCCCCGCCCGCACGCGCGACCTCTTCGTAGCTGGCGCCGTTCAGTCGCATCTCGAACTCGCGGGCACGATGCCCGCCGTAGACGATGTGGGTGTGGCAGTCGATCAGCCCGGGTGTGACGAGGCGGTGCTGAAGATCACGCTGTTCCAGACCATCGTATCGATCGGGAACGTCTGCTTTTGCGCCGACCCAGTCGATCCGCCCATCGACGCAGGCGATGGCGCCGCTCTCGATCAATCCGTAAGGCGCGCCACCCGTCATCGTGGCCAGAGTTGCGTTCGTGAGCAGCATCGTTCCGCTTTACAGCCGGTGCGGTTTACCGCTTTATGTCTGCACATAATCTGATGAGTGGGCAAGCCCCGTGATGACACGCATCCACGCGCGACAGGCGCTGTTACCATCCGGCTGGGCGGACAATGTCGAGGTCCATGTCGGAGAGGACGGCCGGATCGCGTCAGTCAATGTGATGGAGACAACCACCGGTGACGCGGTTCCGCCAGAACGCAGCGGCGAGTGGACACGTGTCGACACTCTCCTTCCGGCGCCTGTCAACGCGCACAGTCATGCGTTCCAGCGGGCGATGGCCGGGCTAACGGAGAGACGGGGGCCGGACCTGAAAGACACGTTCTGGACGTGGCGCGAACTGATGTTTCGCTTTCTCGATCAGCTCACGCCGGACGACGTCGAAGCAATCACCGCGTTCGTACAGATGGAGATGTTGGAGTGCGGCTACGCGACGAGTGTGGAGTTTCATTATCTCCACCATTGCCCGGACGGGCAGCCCTACGACGCGTTGGCGGAGATGTCTGAGCGGATCGTCGCTGCGGCTGCAATCAGCGGCATCGG
This sequence comes from Pseudomonadota bacterium, assembly GCA_038534255.1. Lineage (GTDB taxonomy): Bacteria > Pseudomonadota > Alphaproteobacteria > Rhizobiales > CALHAX01 > CALHAX01. The sequence goes on along the minus strand of JBCAXC010000342.1, from coordinate 1,539 downwards.
TCTCACCCTGCTTCCAGTGCACTATCAGTATGGCGGCTGCGACCGCCGTCCCCTTAGAGATGGCCAGAGGCGGTTCGGAACTGATCTCGATCAGTACGCGCGACTGCTCGATGGGGCGAACCGCTCGGTCGCGTCACTTGCGCCAGACGCGGGAACTGGTGTCGCGCCCCATAGCTTGAGGGCCGTGGCCAAGGATGCTTTTTCATCGTTGGCGGCACTTGCCGAGGGTCGCCCGATCCACCTCCACCTCGCCGAACAGATTGCCGAGGTTGACGAACTGGTCGCGTCGTACGGCAAGCGACCGGTCGAGTGGGTCCTCGATACGCTCGCCCCGGATGAGCAGTGGTGTATGATTCATTGTACGCAAATGCTGCCGCACGAAACGGAAGGGTTGGCACGGTCAGGGGCAATCGCCGGCCTTTGTCCGATTACGGAGGCGAACCTCGGCGACGGCAACTTTGACGGAAGTCGCTGGCTTTCGAACGGCGGCGCGCTGGCGATCGGATCGGACTCGAACGTCCGAATCTCGCTCGCGGAAGAGTTGCGGATGCTTGAGTACTCTCAGCGTCTGAGAGATCACTCACGCGCCGCGCTCGCAACATCGGAACAATCGACCGGACGACGTCTTTTCGATGCCGCGCTGGCAGGAGGCACACAAGCTGCCGGACGTGACTGCGGAAAGATCGCACCAGGGGGCTGGGCGGATCTGATGACGCTCGATAGCACCTCGGTCGATCTCGATGGGCGTCGCGGAGATCTCATCCTCGACAGTTTCATCTTTGCAGGTGACGACGGCATGGTCCGCGATGTCTGGTCGGCTGGACGACATCGAGTGCGCGAGGGAAAGCACACAGACCGCCTCTCGATCGAGCTCCGTTACCGCGAAACGATGCGTCAGTTGAGCCAGGCTCTGTGACGGGCGTCGAACGCACCACCTGGCAGGACGTGCGCGCCGAGGTGCTTCACCGGATCACGTCCCGCCGCTGGAAGCCGGATGACCTGATCCCCACCGAGGTGGAGCTGGCCGCCGAGTTTGGATGCGCCCGCGCGACGGTCAACCGCGCGCTCCGTACAATCGCGGAAGACGGCTTGCTCGAAAGACGACGCAAGGCAGGGACGCGGGTTGCCCGGCATCCGGTCCGGCGCGCAACGCTTCGCATCCCGATCCTGCGTCACGAGATCGAGGATCTGGGTGCGCGCTATACCCATCGACTTTTGCGCCAAGACCGACGCGCACCGACCAAAGCCGTCCGCGCGCGTATGGCGCTGGCACACACGGCCGATGCACTTCGGCTCACGGCGCTGCACATGGCCGACGGGAAGCCCTATGCATTCGAAGATCGATGGGTGAACGTTGCGGCCGTGCCGGACATCGCAACAGCAGACCTTTCCGACATGAGTGCAAATGAGTGGTTGGTGACACACGCGCCGTTTTCAGGCGGAGACATTTCACTCGCCGCCGTCAGCGCAACCAGAACCATGGCGCTCCGACTTGATGTAACGCCGGGTGATGCGCTTTTCACGATCGAGCGAACAACC
>JBCAXC010000341.1:0-3338 GCA_038534255.1 Pseudomonadota bacterium | reverse complement strand
GTGGATGATCCGGTCGTAGGCCGGGTCGCTCTCCACCTCGCAGGCGACCTTGTTCATCATCGCCACCGCTTCGATCGGATACTGCCCAACGGCAGACTCCGCGCTCAGCATCACGGCATCCGCGCCTTCGAACACGGCCGTCGCAACATCGGAAACCTCCGCGCGCGTTGGCACCGGCGCCGAGATCATTGATTCGAGCATCTGCGTCGCGATCACGACCGGCTTGCCCGCAGCCCGCGCGGCGCGCGTCATTTTCTTCTGGAGGCCCGGCACCTGTTCGACCGGCAGCTCAACACCCAGATCGCCGCGTGCCACCATGATCGCATCTGCGATCTCGACAATCGCCTCAAGCTCGGTGACCGCCGACGGCTTCTCGATCTTGACCATTGTCGCCGCACGTCCGCGCAGCAGTTTGCGCGCCTCCGCAACATCATCGGCACGCTGAACGAAGGACAGCGCCATCCAGTCGACTCCGGTCTCCGCCGCCGCTTCGAGATCAGCGCGGTCCTTTTCGGTCAGTGCACCGACTGGCACGAGTGTGTCCGGAAGACTGACACCCTTGCGGCTCGCAAGCGGGCCGCCAACTTCAACGATCGCGGTGATCGTGCCGTCTTGTGTCGCCGTGCAGCGTAGACGCAGCTTCCCGTCGTCGAGCAGCAGGGTATGCCCCACTTCCATGCCGTCGAAGATCGGTTTGTGCGGCAGCGGAATGCGCGTCTTCGTGCCAGCGTCGGTCTTCAGATCGAACGTCACGCTGTGACCTTCGGGGAGGAAAATTCGACCGCCTTCCATTTCCCCGATCCGCAGTTTCGGTCCTTGCAGATCGCAGAGGATCCCGATCGGCCGATTGGCGGCGCGCTCGACCTCGCGGATCGTCGCCACAACCTCGCGCATCCCGTCATGGGTCGCATGGCTCATGTTCACGCGGAACACATCAACGCCGGTCTCAAAGAGCGCTTCAATCATCTCGCGGGACGAGGACGCGGGCCCGAGTGTCGCGATCACTTTCACCCGTCGGTCCCGCCGGATGCGCGCGCCGGACTGCTCCGGGATGTCGAGTTGCGGCGCGGGTGTATCGGTGCGTGTCTCGGTCATTGCGTTGCAGCCTCGCTCGGGTCTTGCGCTTCGCTCGGGTCAGAAAGTCGGACCGTCCAGTCGGCGGCGTTTTGCGTGTCGACTTCAAAGAAGCCCTTGCGGCGATATCCGCGCTCCACACAATCGGCGACGCCGTTGATCGTGAACACCTTGTCCGCCGTGCACATGAAGGCCTTACCCGCCCACTCGCCACCCCGGTCATAGTCGAGCGCATGCACGTAATAGAACCGCGCTTTTAACTCCCCGCGAAACAGCGTCTCGCAGGAATTGGAGCCGATGTTCCACCAGCCTTCCGAAATCCACTGACCGTCTTCCTTGCGCCCGATGGCAACGCCGATCCGGCTCGCGGTCATGTTGCAGAGTTTCAGATCGGCCTGCGCGCGAGACGTCGCGCCATCAACAGCAAACAGACTGACAAGTGCGACGGCGGCGATGCAACGAGAGGAAAAAGACCGGATCACGACGTCACCTCGGGATCGATGAGAATCGCACGGAAATCATTGACGTTGGTTTGCGTCGGGCCTGTGACAAGCAGTGCGTCGATCGCCCGGAACGCACCCCCGGAATTGTTCTCCGCAAGTGCCTGCTTCACGTCGATATCGGCAGCCGTGCAGGCCGCCAGTGTGTCAGGCGTAATAATCGCGCCTGCCGGGTCATCCGCCGCCCCATCACCGCCATCCGTCCCGTCCGTATCGCCTGCGATCGCGCAGATGCCGGGAGCGCCATCGAGCGCTGCAGCAAGGGCCAGCGCAAACTCTTGATTGGGTCCGCCACGGCCGTTGCCGCGCATCGTCACCGTCAATTCGCCACCGCTGAGCAGCGCAACTTTCCGCCCCTCTGCATGGTACGCGCGGGCGCGCTCCGCCTGCGCGGTGGCGACATCCCGTGCCTCGCCCTCAAGCGCATCTCCCAGCATTTCAACCTCATATCCGGCCGCGCTTGCCAGTTCGGCTCCCGCTTCGAGCGACATTCGCGGCGCAGCAATCAGCGTGTAATCCGCATTGACAAAAGCCGGATCGTCCGCCTTCAGCGTTTCGTTCGCATCGCTCGCAAGCGCCACCGCGATCGATGCTGCAGGCGCGACATCATAGGTTTTCAGCAGCATTGCCGCGTCATCGAGTGTTGTCGGGTCAGCCACCGTTGGGCCCGAGCCGATCATCGACGCGTCATCATGCGGCACATCGGAGATCGCAAACGTCAGCATGCGCCGCCCGTTGGCCTTTGCTGCCAGCCGACCGCCGCTGATGGTCGAGACGTGTTTGCGGATGGTGTTGATCTCGCTGATCGTCGCACCGCTGCGTAGCAGATCCCGGGTGAGCGCCTGATAGGCGTCGAGCGATACGCCGGGCACGAGCCCGGTCCAGATCGCTGACGCACCGCCTGAGAGGAGAACAATGATGGTCGCATCGTCCGGCGCATCAACAACCGCCGCAAGGGCACGCGCACTGGCATCAAGGCTCGCCTGATCCGGCACGGGATGCCCGGCTTCGTAGACTGCGATCACGGGTTCACGGCCGGCGTCCGTGAGCCGATAGCCATGCCGTGTCGTCACATGGCCGGACACCTGCGAGAGCGTGCCAGCCGCCGCGTAATGCGTTTCGAGCGCCGCCGCCATCGCAGCCGCCGCCTTCCCGGCGCCGATCACCCGCACCGTCTCGCCGGGCGCGAGGTCCGGCAAGGCTGGAGGCAGCGCAGTAGCAGGATGCGCGGCCGATACCGCGGCATCGAACATGGCACGCAGGACTTTTTCAGGGTTGCGAGCTTGGGGGTGTGTCAGCGTTCTGTCCGTTTGCGTCTCGTGCTGCAAGGGAGACAATCACGTGGTGGGATGATCTCAATCTGCGGCTGGAATCGTGAGCCACCTGACAGTATACCCCAAGCCATGCCTGATCCATCGTTTGTCGCTATGGACGCTGCGGACACGTCTGCGCTGACAGCCTACACACCTTTCGAGATCATCGCCGGCGATGAGGGACGTGGCCTGTTGCTGCTTTGCGATCATGCGAGCAACGCGATGCCGCCGGGCTACGAGACGCTCGGTCTTCCTGATAGCCAGCTTGCGCGCCACATAGCTTACGATATCGGCGCGGCAGGCGTGACCCGTCGGCTAGCAGCGCAGTTTGGCGTGCCCGCCGTGCTCTCACGCTTTTCCCGCCTGTTCATCGACCCGAACCGCGGGATCGACGATCCGACGCTGGTGATGAAACTGTCGGATGGGGCCGTCGTGCCCGGCAATCGGTCGG
>JBCAXC010000340.1:0-3378 GCA_038534255.1 Pseudomonadota bacterium | reverse complement strand
AGTTTTTCTCCTCGGTCGAGCGCTTTCGACGGGTGACGCTCCCGCAAGGCTTGAGGGGCGTCTGGTCAAATACGACAAACAGGCCCCTGGCCTTCTCGACCAAGATGCAGCGGCCCTCGCATGTGCGCCTGTCCTCGCACTGCCCGTCGTTGCCCGGCCAGCGTCGTCGTCGAAGAAGCCAGGCGGATAGATCACGGGTAAAGCAGGGTTGTCGTCCAGTCGGCCTCCGGTGTTTCGCGGCGGAAGACGACGCGCTCATGCAGACGATACGGGCGATCGTGCCAGAACTCGATCTCGATCGGCGTGAGGCGAAATCCTGACCAGTGTGGCGGACGCGGAATGTTATCCTCGGGATACTTTTCCTCATACTGCGCAACGGCCTGCTCCAGCGCATCACGGTGCTCGAGAGGGCGTGACTGTGAAGACGCCCAGGCACCAACCCGGCTGCCATAAGGGCGCGTTGCGTAGTAGGCGTCTGCCTCGGCGTCGTTGACAGGCGCGATGGCGCCGCGCGCGCGGACCTGTCGGCGCAGGCTCTTCCAGTGGAAGCAGATGGCGGCCTTGCCCTGGCCCAGCAATTCTCTCCCTTTTGCGCTCTCGAAGTTGGTGTAGAGCACGAAGCCACGCGTGTCGGCATCCTTGAGCAGCACCGTCCTCACGTTCGGGAGTCCATGCTCATCAACACTCGCGAGCGCCATCGCATTCGGGTCGTTGATTTCGTGCGCTTTTGCCTCCGCGATCCAGGTCTCGAAAAGGGCGAAGGGATCCTTGGCAGTGGTGAAATTTTCGTCCGGCGGGCCGCCGTAGTAGTCCGGTTTGGCTTTGTCGAGCATGGTATCGTGCCCTCCTGTTGCACACGTCATGTCGGCCTCTGCTAGCGGATTTTGCCAGACCTGTGCACTGCGGCGTGCTGGCGTCGACCGCATGATTCTGTTGCAGCTCTTTACGCCGAATTAACCGTACGGCCTCACGCTGTGCAGCATCGCGATAGCCGCGACCGACCGATCTGTTTTCGGTCGAGACGTTCAGTTTGCGTACGGGTGTGTCATGCGTTTCTCCCGATTGACGGCTGCCATGGGCAGTCGTGCCACCATGTTTGGCGAAAGTTCCGGTAACCGTCGTCACAGTGCCGGACACCTGGCCGGGCTTCTTTCTTTCTGCTGCTTCACTGCGCTTGCAACCGCGGTTCATGCCGATGACCGGCTGTCCGCGCGTGGATGGTCGACGACGGTTGAGCGCGTGGCGCCCGTTGCCGAGAACAGTACGACCGCTACGAAACGTACGAGCGGTGTGACGGGGCCATTTCGCATGCGCCTCGGGTTCGATGACAAGCGGGCGGCGCTGCAGGCGCTTCAGTTTGCGCTGAACGAGGTTGCCGATGGTGCGACGTTTGTCTGGCACCGCAAGCGCGGGCTGCTCAACGGGACGGTCAAGCCGACCACCGCCTTTCTCGATGAGGACGCGCGGCTCTGCCGTCATGTGGTGTTCACGCTCACCGCCGGACCGCGCAAAAGCTCGATCGAGGCGATTGCCTGTCGCGATGCCGACGGTCACTGGTCGATGTAGCCGCGATTGTGGAACGCCCCGTCCGGAGCGGTACCGGTGGAACATCCAGTCTCGTGCGCGTGAAGAACATGTCAGGTCTGCGGTCGAAATTGGGTTAGCCAAGGCATGGGTGATCGGCTAAACCGCCGACACGCAGGGGCGCGGGTTGTGTTGCCGTATGGTGTGGCGGTCATGCCGCGCCGTCTTTCAACGCCTGCAACCTCTCCCCCTCGTCCCGCGATCGTTGCGAGGCGGGCTCACGCGCTCAAGGACTGGCTTGCGATGCCTAGCGGCGGAAATCTGATGGAAAACAAGCGCGGCCTCATTATGGGGGTCGCGAACAATCGCTCCATTGCGTGGGGGATTGCGAAGGCGTGCCATGCGCAGGGTGCGGAAATTGCGCTGACATATCAAGGTGATGCGCTGCTGAAGCGCGTCCAACCTTTGGCCGCGGAGCTCGGCTCGGACATGGTTCTGCCATGCGATGTGACAGACGCGGCGAGCATTGATGGCGTGTTCGACACGCTCAAGGCGAAGTGGGGCAAACTCGATTTCGTCGTTCACGCGATCGGATTTTCTGACAAGAACGAACTGATCGGTCGCTATATCGACACGAGTGAAGACAATTTCACGAAGACGATGAATATCTCCTGCTTCTCGTTCACCGCGGTGGCGCAGCGTGCCGAGAAGTTGATGACCGAGGGCGGTTCGCTGCTCACGTTGACCTATTACGGGTCCGAGAAGGTCATGCCGCACTACAACGTCATGGGGGTCGCGAAGGCGGCGCTCGAGGCGAGCGTGCGATACATGGCGAACGATCTTGGCAAGCAGTCGATCCGCGTGAACGCGATCTCTGCCGGGCCGATCAAGACGCTCGCTGCCTCCGGCATCAGCGACTTTCGCTACATCCTGAAATGGAACGAGTACAACTCGCCGATGCGCCGGACGGTTTCGATCGAAGATGTGGGCGGTGCCGGGCTCTATCTGCTGAGCGATCTGTCGCGCGGTGTGACCGGCGAAGTGCATCATGTCGACAGCGGTTATCATGTCGTTGGCATGAAGGCCGAGGATGCTCCGGACATCGTCGCCGAGAAGTATCAGAAGCAGGCCGCGAGTGACGGCTGACCCGTTTGATCGTCATGCCGCGGATATTCTTCATCAGACATGGCGAGACGGACTGGAACGCGGCCGCGCGTCTGCAGGGCACGACTGATATCCCGATCAATGCGACCGGCCGCCAGCAGGCGGACCGTAACGGTGGGGCCCTTCGCGAACTGATCGGCGATGCGGCAGGTTTTGACTTCGTCTCCGGCACGCTTTCCCGCACCGTCGAGACGATGCAGCGTGTTCGCGCCGCGATGGGGCTGCCACCGGACGATTTTCGCCGCGATGAGAAACTGATCGAGGTCGGCTTCGGCGCCTGGGAGGGGAAGAAGTGGCCGGAGATCATCGCGGAAACGCCTGATCTCGTGGACGCCTATCGCGCGCGACCGTTGTCGTTCGTCCCGCCGGATGGCGAGGGCTATGGCGGCGCGCACCGCCGGGCACTGGCATGGCTTGCGCGCGTTGAGCGGGACACGGTCTGTGTCTCCCATGGCGGGATCAGCCGGGTGCTGCGTGGGCATCTCCTCGATCTGCCAGAGCCTGAGATCGTGCTACTCAAGGTGCCGCAGGATCAGGTGATGGAGATCGTGCGCGACGGCGACGGGCCGGATCGGCCACGCGGTGTGATCTGGCACTGACGCGGACATTGATTGGGGCTTCCGGTCTGCTTCACATCCGCTCGATCGGCCTCAAGCTATAGGAAGGTTCGTCGTTCAATGCCAGATCGAG
>JBCAXC010000339.1:0-3399 GCA_038534255.1 Pseudomonadota bacterium | reverse complement strand
CGATCCAGCGCAGCCCGATGATCGTTTGGAGGCGCGGACGACTGAGCGTCCCGCTATCGGTGAGGGCGGAAATGAACTTCATCGCGTGACATCAACGCGGAACGCAGGAGCGACGCAAGCTGATCGCCCGCAAGCCATGCGGATGTTTTGACGCATGGCGCCCACGCAAAGGTGACCCATCTCCGAGTGGCACCGACGCCCGCCCGCATGTTACGCCAGACGAAAGCTGCGGCCCTCAAGGCCAGTCCCGCACCGTCGCACCATTTCGGAAAAGAACAGCAATGTCGCTTCGCATCGTTGCCATCATCCTGAGCGCGTTCCTCGTTGGTGCGGGCGGCGCGATTTTGCTGAGCGGCGTCGGCACCGGGGGCGGCATTACCTCGTCCGGCGCGACGAAGACCACTGGCAAGGCGCTGATCGGCGGCCCCTTCGAGATGGTGTCACACGAAGGCAACGAGGTGACGCACGAGGAGCTGTTGGGGCGTCACACGCTGATGTTTTTCGGCTTCACGCATTGCCCGGACATCTGCCCCGCGTCACTGCAGGTCACCAGCGAGGCGCTCGAACTTCTTGGCGACACCGCGAAGTCCGTCCAACCGGTCTTCGTCACTGTCGACCCCGCGCGCGACACCCCACAGGTCCTGAAAAGTTATCTGGAAGATTTCGACGACCGCATTCTCGGGCTGACCGGCACGCAAGAGCAGACGAACACGATCGCAAAGGCGTATCGCATCTACCACGCGAGGGTGGCCGACCCGAACAGTGAAGGCGGATATACGGTCGATCACTCCGCCTATCTCTACCTGATGTCGCCCGAGGGCGAGTACATCAAGCATTTCCAGCCAGCCGTGCAGGCGGAAGAGCTTGTAAAAGGCCTGAAAGCGGCGCTGTGAAACGGTTGAATCTGCTGACGCTTCGTCAACCCTGCTTGACAGCGCGACTGGACAGCGCAACCGCACGGCTTTAACCTTTGCAGTCCGGCACGTGCCGATTCGTCCACGCGCGAACAGTTATCGTCGGGCGAGACAGTCATGTCGTAGCGTCTGGTGCGTTGACGCTCGCAAGTGAGCTCAGCAAGCCGTGTCGGGGAGGGGCACGTCGCGCTACGGCGTTTGGGGGATACCTGAATGCTTTATCACTGGTTCGAGATTGGCCACGCGGCCGTCAAACCGGCACGGCTCGCCGCAGGATCGGCGCGCCTGATGCTGAACCATCCGCTGAACCCGATCGCGCACACGCCGTATGGGCGCAGCGCTGCGGCAGCCTGCGAAGTTTTCGAGCGCACGACGCGCCGCTATGCCAAGCCCGAATTCGGCCTGACGGAAACCATCGTCAACGGCGAGGCCGTGCCGATCCGCGAAGACATCGTTTACGAACATCCGTTCTGCGAGTTGATCCGGTTCACCAAGGAGATGCCGGGAGATGAGGTCCGCGAGCAACCGCGCGTCCTTCTGGTCTCGCCCATGTCCGGCCATTTCGCGACACTGCTGCGCGGAACGGTCGAGGCCTTCCTGCCGGATCACGAGGTCTACATCACCGACTGGCGCGACGCGCGACAGGTGCCGGTGGCCTACGGCGGATTCGATCTCGACGACTACATCGATGTCGTGCGCGACATGCTCAGCACGCTTGGCGGCGACGTCCATGTCATTGCTGTCTGCCAGCCGTCAGTGCCGGTCCTCGCAGCAATCGCGCTGATGGAAGAAGCCGATCATCCGCACGCACCAAACTCGCTGACCATGATGGGCGGCCCCATCGATACCCGCATCAGCCCGACCGAAGTGAACAAGCTGGCCGAGAGCAAGGGCACCGAATGGTTCGCGAACAACGTGATCAATTCCGTACCATGGCCCAATCTCGGGTTCAGCCGACGGGTTTACCCCGGCTTTCTGCAGCTCACCGGGTTCATGACCATGAATCTCGATCGCCACGTTCAGGCGCATCGTGATTTGTTCAATCACCTGGTCGAAGGCGACGGCGACAGCGCCTCAAAGCATCGTGACTTCTACGACGAGTATCTCGCTGTCATGGACCTGACGTCGGAGTTCTATCTCCAGACGATCGAAACCGTTTTCGTCGGCCATCATCTCGCGCGCGGGATCATGAAACACCGCGGCCAACCGGTGCGACCTGAAGCGATCCGCAACGTGCCGCTTTTCACCGTCGAGGGCGGCAAGGACGACATCACGGGCGCTGGCCAGTGCCGCGCCGCGCTGGACCTATGCACCGGTGTGCCGAAGTCGCAGAAAACGCACTATGAAGCGCCGGGCGTCGGCCACTACGGGATCTTCAATGGCTCGCGCTTCCGCGAGATGATCCTTCCACGCCTCAGTCGCTTTATTGCGAAGAACGAGCCGCCGGAGCGCGTACGCCAATCGCGCGAAGCGCTTCTTGAGATCGACGCGGCGGGCATGCCCGATGGGGCGCTCACTTGCGCGCGCCGCCTGCGTCGCGATGCTCAGCACGCCCTCACCGCACTTGAGACCGGCACACTGCCGAAACTGCCGGGTCGCCGCGAGTTCGATGCACCCAAGTCACGCGGTCGGAAAAAGTCGGTGAACCGACGGCGTCGGCGCTCCCGCCGGGCAACAGAAATCGCGTAATCACACGTCACGGCGCGAGGGCTGCAGGCCTTCGCGTCGTGCGTGTCAAAGTCTCGCCGCGCTCGTCAGCGAAACGGCGCGTACTGGTGGCACTGCAACACGACATCCACCAGGTTTTTGCGTTCCCAAGGATGAAGCCATCGCCACATTGAGTGGCGGTCCGGTTGCGTTGTGTTTGGCACAGCGCATGGACGCGCGCGGCGATGCCAAGGGGAAGGCGATAAGTTTTTTGACCAGCGTTTGATGCAACAGCGTCAGAGCTGGTCCGCGTTCAGGGGGCAGGGGAGATTAATGCGACGCACATACGCGCCGGGTGAGTCACCCGTAGAGGAAATATCAGTTGCCGGTTTACAGGTTCCGGTCCGCATCAAGCGCCATCCGCGCGCGCGGCGCATGACACTGCGCGTCAGCCAGTGTCGCAAGGGCGTCGTGCTCACATTGCCGCGGGCGTGCAAGTCGGGCGAAGCCCACAATTTCGTTGCAAAGAACATCCCCTGGATAAAACAGCACCTGAATGCCTTGCCGGACGAAGTCGCTTTTTCGCACGGCGCCATCATTCCTGTCCGCGGCACACCGCATGAGCTTGCCTTTGTTGGCCGAACGGTCGGGCGCGGCGTTGTCTGGCTGTCACCCGCCCAGCCCGCATTCGACGGCCTCTTCGAGGCTCACGAGACCGCGTCTGAGGAAAAATTGTCCTCCGCCGCGATCCATCGTCACGTCTGCAAGCTGAACATCGCAGGCGATACCGCCCATGCACCCCGCCGCCTGCAGGACTGGTTGATCCAGCAAGCGCGGC
>JBCAXC010000338.1:0-3402 GCA_038534255.1 Pseudomonadota bacterium | reverse complement strand
GTGAAATCGTCGACGATCTGATTGAATACATCTTCATCAAAGTCGACGAGATCCATCTTGTTCACCGCAAGCACCAGTCGGCGAATACCGAGCGACGACGCAATAAACGCGTGCCGCCGCGTCTGGGTCAGGATGCCTCGGCGCGCGTCAATCAGAAGGATTGCAAGGTCGGCCGTCGAAGCTCCGGTTGCCATATTCCGCGTATACTGTTCGTGGCCGGGTGTGTCCGACGGTCCAAAACCTCGGGCGCCGCACCGCCGGGGCCGCAATAGACACGTCCCGGACTCAAAACCAGATCAGCTGCGCGGTGCCGGCCGTAAAGCGTCACCGGTTGCGCGGCTGCGGCGATCACGTCTTCGACCAGCGCATGTGGAAACAGCAGGCGCCCGCCCTCGGTCAGCGTTCCGCCTCGCGCACAAACCGGCCGCGAGATTTCCTCCGGCGCATCACCGAGCCCGATGATCGCCAGCACATCGAGCACGGCGGCATGGACCTCGCCAACCTCGTGGTCGGCGAGAGGATTGAACGCCCCGCCCACCTCGCCGGGTGTGATGACAGCCACAGCCTCGCCATCGCGGCGCGCGCGCCGACCGCGTCGTGACGGCGGAGCTGAGGGTTTGCGCATCATGGATTTAATCTCTGCAACATTGGCTCAGGCAAGGTTCGCCTCCGTGACGTCATGCTCGGGAAGCGGGTCTTTAACGCCGCGCCGCCATGTATCATCACGCTTGAGGAAGTCATGTAGCGTCTTGCCGGCTTCGTTGCGGAAGTGCGTCTCGGTGACTGTAAACGCAGTGATCCGGTCGAGGCGAAAGGTGCGGAAATCACACCGCAGATCGCACCATGCCGCCAACAGCCAGACCGGGCCAAAATAGGCCAGCGAGAGCGGGCGTACAGTGCGCGACGTCGATTGCCCGACAACGTCGATGTAGTTGAACGAGACCGCGCATCGCTCGCGAATGGCCCGGCGCAGATCCGCGAGCGCAAAGGTGATCGGCTCCATGAAATGTTCAGACGGGGCCAGGAGCGCAACTTCCGCCATGTAGCGGCGCAATCGGTCCGGCAGGACAGCCTCGACCTTCGCGATCACGTCACTGGCAGCGGCCGCAAGCTCCGGGTCGGCCCACGACTCTACAATGCGCGCGCCGAGCATCAACGCCTCGATCTCGTTCTCCCGCAGCATCAGCGGTGGGAGATCAAACCCCGCCTGCAGGACATACCCGACACCCGCTTCGCCATCGATCGGCACACCGCTCGACATCAGATCGCGGACGTCGCGATAGACCGTGCGTTCCGAGACCTCAAGCTCGTCCGCCAGATCGCGCGCGCGGACCAGTCGCCGTCGCCGCAGAATCTGGATGATTTCGAAGAGCCGATCTGCGCGTCGCATGTCTGTGTCCTGTGCCGCCATGTCGATGAGCAGAGACTGCTACTCTACCGCTCCTGACAGCACGGTGTCAGGAGGCCGCTGCGCTCCTGCCAAAACGCTGTCAGCAGCATGGCGGCACAACATCCTCATCGCAAAAAGCCGATGAGGACACGCCCATGACCGCCACAACCGTCACATCTCCACGCCCGCACCTGACGCGCGCCAGCCTCGTCCGCCACGCCGGGCGCGCCGTCACAGCACTGTTTGCGCGCCTCAAGGAGCGGCGCGAGATCAGCCAGTTGCTCACGCTTGATGACGCGCTACTCAAAGACATCGGCATCGACCGCGGCGACGTGCGCGCTGCACTTTCGACGACAGACGGCCAGACAGCTGGCGAACATCTCTCAGCCCAGCGCCGCCGCCGCGCTCACGCCCAGCGTCAGGCATGGCGTCACGGCTTCAAGAACCGTCGTTAGCCGCCGGGGCGCGTCCACAATCCGTCGCGCGCATGTGTGGCATCTGAAACCTGGGGCAGACCCTGAAACCACAGGGCTTGCCCGATTCCCTGCGAAACACGCAGCAGCTTGCGCGCCCTGCTTGTCGAGGCGCGCGTGAGATACGCATGTTCGCCCTGCGCCCTCAGCGTCCAACCGATATCGCGATAGATGTTGCGCGCCGCCGCGATCGCGGCCACCGCCCGGCGCGGTAGCCTCGGGATGCCGACGGCTGCACTGTCGTAATATTCGTCCGCCAGATCGAGCATGCGGTGAACCACGCCGAGGACTGCGGCACGATTGTCCTCCGCACCAACAGATGCCGGCGTCACGTCGCTCAGCCCCACCTCGCGCAACCATGTGGCCGGCAGATAAACCCGCCCGATCGCCACGTCGTCCATTACGTCGCGCGCAATGTTCGTCAGTTGGAACGCGATGCCGAGATCGCTCGCCCGGTTCAGCGTGTCGCGGGTCTCCTCTGCGCTTCCCCGCAACATGATCCGCGCCATCATCACACCGACGACCCCGGCGACGTGGTAGCAGTAGGCGAGTGTCTCCTCGATCGTTTCATAGTGCCGATCAGCGACGTCCATCTCGAAGCCGTCGAGATGCGCCAGCGGGTCCTCGCGGGCAAAATCATAGGCTTCGGCGACACAGGCCAGACCGCGATAAACCGGCGCTTGCGAGGGAGCACCATCAAGCGCCGCAATGGTCTCAGCCCGCAATGTGGCGAGCACGGCGCTCGGGTTCGTTTCGGATGAGCCGCGCGCGAAGCCCAACTCCTGGTCGTCGATCTCGTCGTCGCAATGGCGGCACCATGCATAGAGCAGATGCACCGCGTCACGCGTCTGCGGATCGAACAGCTTCGAGGCAGCAGAGAAACTTTTTGATCCCTTTTCAATCCGTTCGCGGGCGTGCGCAACAAGCTCGCTCGGCAGGGCGCGTGACGACATGGCGGCAGGTCTTTCGGCGGATTGAGCGTGAGAGCGGCACTCAGGCGGCGTGCCCGAGTTGAGGTATCCCGGCGCGTGAACTCTCGTGGTGCGCCAGATGATAGAACCGCGCGTGCGCCACGCCAAGAGCGCCGGGAGGCGGCAGATAACGCTCGAGCCATACCTGATTGACATCCCAGCGCGCACGAAGCTCTTCGTCTTCCAGCAAACGCAATCGCAAGTAGATTTCGAAGAGCCCTTCGATCCTCGGCCCCGGCGGATACCCGACGCCTCGCGCGTCGATGAAATCGATCAGGTGCGCGCGTAACGCGGCAGGGTCTTGCGGAAGATCGGCGAGGCCAAGCGTGGAGATTGTGTCCGCATGGGCCGGGAAATGGAGCAGATCGAGCAACCGCCCGCAGACGACCGTCAGGCGGAAGGATTCGAGATCCGCCTCGAACGAGTGCACCCAATGCGTCAGGTAGTGCCGCTCATACTGATCGAGCGCGGTCAGTGCCGGCTCCATAAGCACGCGATACTTCTCGTTGAGCCGCCACTCCTGACGCATCAGCGCAAGACGCTCGAAGAGGATGGCGCGCCGCGTCTG
>JBCAXC010000337.1:0-3415 GCA_038534255.1 Pseudomonadota bacterium | reverse complement strand
GCTTGAAAACAGCTGATGCCTTGGAGCGTGTTGCGTGCTTCGACACGGCTGGCTCCTTGGGGGTTGGATTACACATAGTTCGCCTCCTGTTTGGTGGAGGCATTCCGCGCACGGTCCAATTCGGGAAACCTGAAATCGATCGGTACAATTTTATCGAACGGATTATTTGCAGCAGTTTTCCTGAAAATCCCGGCCGTTAAGGTTTGTTCCTCCCTAACCGGATCGGTTGCATTTGATGCAAATCGTATGAGACCCCGACGCAGCGGGGCTCCCGGCGACTGCTCAGACTACGGAACGTAAGGCTGGCGCGCGCTGGAGCGGCTTGCCCGGCGGGTGCGGCGCATTAATCCTTTGCGGCGTGGCGCCGCGGAATGCTAACAAACCGCCAAACGCCCACGGCACATTTCACAATAAATCGGACGCAACGATGAGCACTCCTCACGACCATGCGGTTGCAGACCTTTCGCTCGCCGAGTTTGGCCGCACCGAGATCAAAATCGCAGAGCACGAGATGCCGGGCCTGATGGCCGTGCGGGAAGAGCATGCCGGCGCGCAGCCCTTGAAAGGCGCGCGGATCGCCGGGTCTCTCCATATGACGATCCAGACTGCGGTGCTGATCGAGACACTTGTCGCGCTTGGCGCCGAAGTGCGGTGGGCTTCGTGCAACATTTTCTCGACGCAGGACCACGCTGCGGCGGCGATTGCAGAGGCCGGCATTCCCGTTTTTGCCAAGAAGGGCGAGACGCTCGAAGAGTACTGGGACTACGCCGACCGCATCCTCGATTGGGGCGATGGTGAGACCGCCAACATGATCCTCGATGATGGTGGCGATGCAACTATGCTTGCACTGATTGGGGCGAAGGCGGAGACCGATCCTTCGGTGCTCGATAACCCGTCGTCCGAAGAGGAAGAATACTTTTTCGCGCAGATCAAGAAGCGACTGGCGGAGCGTCCGGGTTGGTACTCGAAGGTGCGCGATAACATCCGCGGCGTCAGTGAAGAGACGACCACGGGCGTCATGCGGCTCTATCAGTTGCAGGAGAAGGGCGAGCTGCCGTTTCCCGCAATCAACGTCAATGACAGCGTCACGAAGTCGAAGTTCGACAACAAGTATGGCTGTCGGGAATCGCTGGTTGATGCGATCCGCCGTGGCACGGACGTCATGATGGCCGGCAAGGTTGCCGTGGTGTGCGGCTACGGGGATGTCGGCAAAGGCTCTGCGCAGTCGCTCGCGGGCGCCGGTGCTCGCGTGATGGTGACCGAGATCGATCCGATTTGCGCGCTTCAGGCCGCGATGGATGGCTTTGAGGTCGTGACGCTTGAAGAGGCCGCGCCGCGCGCCGACATCGTGGTGACGGCGACCGGCAACAAGGACATCGTCACGATCGACCATATGCGCGAATTGAAAGACATGGCGATCGTCTGCAACATCGGGCACTTCGACAACGAGATTCAGGTCGCCGCGTTAAAGAACCACAAGTGGACCAACGTGAAACCGCAGGTCGATCTGATCGAGTTTCCTGACGGCAAGCGCATGATGCTGCTCTCCGAAGGGCGCCTCGTGAACCTGGGCAATGCGACAGGCCACCCGAGCTTTGTGATGTCCGCCTCCTTCGCGAACCAGACGCTGGCGCAGATCGAGCTTTGGGCGAAAGCCGACAATTACGAGAATCGCGTCTATGTTTTGCCGAAGCACCTCGATGAGAAGGTGGCGCGGCTGCATCTCGAGAAGCTCGGAGCCTCTCTGACGACGCTGACAGACGATCAGGCCGCCTACATCGGTGTTGAGCAGCAGGGTCCGTTCAAAACGGATGAGTATCGCTACTGAATACTGCGATACGTCGGAATGCTGAGCATTCCTTGTGACGTCATTGGCTTGAAAGACTTGCGTGCCGATCGGCCACCCTTGTTCTACAACTGGGGTTCCGCCGCGGTGTGATCTGGCGTCAGACGCGTGTCGGCGGGCATACTCTGCGTGATTCGTTTGCACATGTGCCGTGGTCCTGAACGTGGCCAGCCATGACTGACGGGCCGGACCTGTGTCCTCGTTTCGCATTGCAGACCGTGCCTGGCTGATTTTGCCGGAGCGCCTTTCGCATGGCCCACGAGCCTGATCCCATGACGCGCGTCAGCCTTGCTGCGCTTGTCGGGCGCTTGCTGCTTGCGAGCGTCGCATGCGTGGGCGTACTGGCGCTCGTGCTTGCAGTGGGCCCGGCCGGCGGTGGCGACACGGCGAGCCTGCCGCTGGACCTGACGCCGCGCCATCTCGTGGTCGTCGCGGTGATTGGGGGGGTGTTCGCCTTTGTCGCCGTGGCTGTCGGGCTTTTGTTGCGAGCCGTCCGTGATGCGCGTCGGTTCGAGCGGGAAGCTGCGGGCGAAGTGCATCACCTTCGCGGTGATCTCGCGGCGGCGGAACTGGTGCTGCGATCAGAAGCGACGCTGGTGATTTCGTGGGACCCGACCGGCGGTGCCACCTTGCTGGCGCATGCGCTGGACGGTGCGCCGCGTGAACTTGACCAGTTGATGCGGTTCTCACTCTGGCTGGAGCCCGCGTCGGCCGCGCGTCTCACCGCCGAGCTCGATACGATGTTTCGTGATGGCGAAGCGGCGACGTTCATGGTGCGCACGGTCGATGGCGTTCCGATCGAGGCGGCGTGTCGGGTTCACGGAGGTCGGGCGTTTCTGCGGCTGCGCGAGGCTGCGGGGGAACGGCTGCGCTATGCCGAGCTGCAGCGCCAGTTCGAGATGATCTCGACGGACAGCACGCGCAACCGGGCCGTGCTCGATACACTCCCTTATCTCGTCTGGTTTCTGGACGAGGCCGGTAAGATCTCGTGGGCGAATGCGGCCTACGTTGCTGCGGTGGACGCGGCGCGGCTTGACGAAGTGCTGGAGGGACAGCTCGAGTTGCTTGAGCGGCGAGATCGTGCGGCACTGCATGCCGAACTGACCCAGCGCGGTGGTGTGGATGAACGCGCTGGCTCCAGTGACGTGACCGTGCGACAGCGGGTTCATATGATTATCGACGGGGAACGCCGGGCCTTTGATCTTGTCGCTGTCGCGCAGGATGGAACGACAACCCTCTTTGCCAGCGATGTTGCGGCGCTCGAGGCGGCTGAAGGGGAGCTTTCGCGCCAGAGTGCTGCCAACGAAGGCACGCTCGACCGGGTGAGCACCGCCGTTGCGATCTTCGGGGCGGACCAGCGTCTGACCTTCCACAACGAGGCATATGCCCGGCTCTGGGCGCTCGGCGCGTCGCTTCTGGATGAAAAACCTCGGGACCGGGAGCTGCTGGATCATCTGCGCCACGCCGGTGTGCTGCCGGACACGGGAAACTTCCGCAAATGGCGGGACCGGCTGCTCAGCACCTATCGCTCGCGTCAGCCGCATGAAGATTTCTGGCATTTGCCGGACG
>JBCAXC010000336.1:0-3424 GCA_038534255.1 Pseudomonadota bacterium | reverse complement strand
ATTGAGCGCGTTAACACCACGCCTTCGCGACCCACGTCGGTGTTGTCTCGCGCTTAATGGGTCGTCGCAATACTCGCTTGCGCGTAGGCTCGACCTGATCGTGATCCATCCCAACGCCATGACTGGAGGCCGTTCGCATGACTGACGATGCCGAGGCGCGGCCGCCTGCAACCGAACGCTTTCGTTCAGCCGCCGCCGCGATGGGACTGGCCGCGGAGGTTGTCACGCATGCCACGTCTGCGCGCACCGCCGATGAAGCAGCAGCGGCCTGCGGATGTGACGTCTCGCAGATCGTGAAGTCACTCGTATTCCGCGGTGTCGAGAGTGGCCGACCATACCTGCTGCTGGTTGCTGGCTCGAACCGCGTCAACGAAGCCCGCGTTGCCGCGCAGATCGGGGAGGACATCGAGCGAGCCCAGCCCGCATGGGTGCATGCGGTCACGGGGTATGCCATCGGCGGCATCCCGCCGCTCGGCCACGCGCAGCCAATTGCGACCTTTCTCGATGAGGCGTTGCTCGATCATGTTGATGTCTGGGCCGCCGCTGGAACACCTGATGCCACCTTCCAATGCGTGCCGGACCAACTCGTCGAAGTGACCGGCGCAATAGTCATCGCAATGCGTTAGGTTGCGCATCGAGACGCCGTTTTTGGGAGACGTTCTATGTCACGCGTCAGAGTTCTTGTACGCGCAGCCGTATGCGGGGCCGCCCTTGTTGCGATGCCGTTCCTTTCAGCGACGGGCGCTGAGGCGCGGTGCGATCCTGACCGCATTGTTCGCTTTTTGCAGGACAGGGCCTTTGAGCTCTCGGCCCGCGACAAGATCGGCCTCTATGGCGATCGGCTCTACCGCTACTACGGCAAGCGCAATCTCACGCGGCGGCGTGTCCTGCGCGAGATGGAAGCGTGGGAAGATCGTTGGCCAGAGCGGATCTACAAGTTCATGCGGGTCACCGACTATCGCGAGGCGCGCGAAGACGACGCCTGTCGGGTCAGCTTCGACTACCGCTTTCTCGCTCACAACCCTGACAGCGGTCGCGTGAGCGCCGGCATCGGCAATACGACGATCGTCCTTGCCGACCTCGACGGCGACCGGTCCTACCGCATCGTCAGCGAGTTCGGACGGGTCACCTGTCGGGGCTTGCAGAAATTTGCTCGAAGCCGGTGCTGATGGATTTTACTCTCTACACAACAACGATCTTTGAGCCGGGTTTGACGCGGTCGTAAAGGTGGATAACGTCCTGGTTGAGTAAGCGCACGCACCCGCTTGAAACCGCCTTGCCGATGGAGCGCGCCGAGCGCGTGCCGTGCAGGCGGTAGAGCGTATCCTGGCCATTCTGGTAGATGTAGAGCGCGCGGGCGCCGAGCGGATTGCGCAGGCCCGGCTTCATTCCACCGTTTGCGGCGCTGTACGGTTTCAGTCGCGGCTCGCGGGCAATCATCTCGTTCGGCGGCGTCCAGGTGGGCCATTTGCGTTTCCAGGCAATGGTGCCGCGGCCTGACCATTCGAAACCCTGCCGCCCGAGCCCGACACCATAGCGCATCGCACGACCGCCCGTGCCGACGTGATAGAGATAAAACGCATTCGTATCGACGATCACGGTGCCGGGGCGCTCGCTTGTTTTGTAAGTGACCTCCCGGCGTATGAAGCGTTGGTCAAGCCGGGTAAGTTTGACCGGCGGTATCGCGAAACGCTCGTTCGAGATGCCAGCGTACATCCGCTCGGCGGCGTCCGGCGCAAGCGATGCCGTTGGCCCGTCGCCACCGCCAAACGGACGACACCCGGCGGCAAGCAAACCTGCTGATGCTGTGAGGCCGACAAGGAGCGTCCGGCGATCCGGCATCGAAGCGGGCGACGGTACGTCTGGTATATTTCTGGGCATAGTCATCTCCCCGGTGGCGCCAACGTGACGGCGCCGGTGGCCGGTCGTGCTCTGCACGCTGCGCCACATGTCATTGATTTCACTGATGGAACGCGGCTGACGCGTTTCGGTTCAGCTGCGGCGCCGGGGAGGTCGCCGCAACTTGTCGGGGTCGTGGCCCGAGCGCTTCACCGCCGCGTGGCCGGGCAAATACCGAACCCGCGCGACGAACAGCGTCGCCGAACACGCACGCAGGACCGCCGGGCTTGAGGACGTGCACTGTTCGTCACTGCTCTCGCCGTCGGTGTCGCCCACTCCCGGACAGCACTTTGTCTTGCCCCGCGTCGTGTCGTCAGACGGACCAACTGGCAACTGCGCAAGGTCTTCAAAGACCGATGACGCACCAGTCACATCGCTGCTTGGCGCCGCAGACGCGCTGGACGGCCCGATGATGAGCAGCGGCGCGGCAAACGCGAGAAGCGCAAACAGCATGATGTTGCGGACCAAGGCCATTCCTGCCCTATGCCACAGCGGCTGGCAGACACACGCTCACGAGCCCGTGAACCCGGACGCGTGGCACACAGGTGTGGCACACAGACACCAGTGTGTCCGCGCGCTCAAACAGTGAACGGCTCGCCCGGTGTCGCGACCTGAACGTTGTGGCCCTCCATTTCCGAAACGAACGCGTCGGCCGTCTGATCGATGATCGGGAAGGTGCCGAAGTGGCAAGGGATGATCGTCTCGAAGCGGAAGAAGCGGCGGCAGGCGAACGCGGCGGATTTTGCACCCATTGTGAAGCGGTCGCCGATGGGCACGATGCCAACCGTCGGTTGATAGAGATCGTTGATGATCGCGAAGTCGCTGGTCACGTCCGTGTCGCCCATGTGATAGACGGTGGGGGCGTCAGGCGCTCGGAGGATCAGCCCACAGGCGGCGCCGAGATAGACCGGCTTGCCGTCGATCATCGTCGAAGACGAGTGCGAGGCGGTGACAAATGTGACGTCGACCGCGGCAAAGGTGAGCGTGCCGCCGGGGTTGCCGAGATCAATCCTCTCGACGCCCTGTGCCTGAAGAAAAAGCGCGAGTTCATAGACCGCGACAAGGGTGGCGTTCGACGCTTTGCAGATCGCGACGGTGTCGCCAACGTGATCGTCATGACCGTGGGTCAGGACCACATGCGTTGTGCCCTTCGCGACGTCATCCACGCTCAGCCCCAGCGCTTGGAACGCGCCATTTCCCGTCAGGAACGGATCAATGAGGATGTTCGCCTCGCCTGCTTCGATGCGGAAACAGGAGTGGCCGTACCAGGTGATTTGCATGCCCGAGGCTCCAGTGTTGGGGATACGAGGGGTTGCCCGCATGATGACGGGGTGCGGTCGAAACTCAAGCCCGCCGTGCCGACGGGGCCTGTCCGGAGAGCTCACGTGCGCCGCAGCGCTGTCATTGCGTCAGGTGAGACGGCCCGTTACGCCAAGCCATGACGTGCGATCTGCCCTCCCTGCTCCACGAAGACGTCGCGAAGCTCGGGGCGCACCCACCGCTCGGCCGTCTCCTCGATCGACAC
>JBCAXC010000335.1:0-3427 GCA_038534255.1 Pseudomonadota bacterium | reverse complement strand
CGAGACCGCACAGCGTGCCGTCCAAGCTGCGCAAATAAAAAGGGCCGCTCGTCAGAGCGGCCCCGTGAGTCTGGCTGGCTAGACAGCCCGATCAGCTGATCCGGATCAGCGTGTGCACCAAGAAGGCTGCTCCCAAGTGCGCATGAAGATCCCAGGCCGACCACCCAGCTTCAGATTCCCACTCGACATTGGATCACCTCCTTTCGTTTGTTGAACATCCATAGAGCGTTACATGATTTGAGGCTGAGGGAAAGTGGTGATCGCAATCGTGCCAGCGCGCGCTTTCGTGGCGCAAATGACAACGGATGCGTGTGACGTGGCGGAGCGCTATATCGGTCATCGTACAGACTGGTGCACGCCATCCATTCGAGGACTTTCCACCGCATGACGGACCGACAACTCGACGCCGCGCGCGGGCTCGCCAATGATCTCGCCGAGGCGCTCGACATCAATGCATCACTGAAGCTGTGGGACGGCAGTCTGGTGCCGCTCGGGCAGAACGTGACGAGCGCGCTGACGATCGGGATCAGCGAGCCAGGGGTGATCTCGTCTCTGCTGAGGCGTCCGACGCTTGATCGCGTGATCCGTCACTACACGCACGGGCAACTGAATTTCGAAGGTGGCACGATCATCGATCTCGGTGAGGCGCTTGGAAATGAGAGTTCGCGGCGCCGGCTCAAATCGGTGCCGAAAGGCCGGCTGGTGAAAGCGCTCGGGCCATTTCTTTTCGCGCCCGCAACCAAACCCGAACGGAGCCGCGATTATGCCGGCAACGAGGAAGGCGTTGGCCGCGACCAAGAGGAGAATAAAGCCTTCATCCAGTTTCACTATGACGTTGGCAATGACTTCTATCAGCTCTTCCTCGACCCGGAGATGCAGTACACCTGCTCCTATTTTGCCGATTGGTCCCAAACGCTCGAACAAGCCCAGATCAACAAGATGGATATGGTCTGCCGGAAGCTGAGGCTGAAGGAAGGTGATCGCTTCCTCGATATCGGTTGTGGCTGGGGCGGGCTGATCTGTCACGCCGTCCAGAACTATGGCGTCATCGCGCATGGCATCACGCTCTCGAACGAGCAGATCGCGTTTGCCCAGAAGAAGGTCGATGCGCTCGGGATTGCGGACCGGGTGACGCTGGAGATCCGGGACTACGCCGATCTCGACGGCACGTACGACAAGATTGCCTCGATTGGGATGTATGAGGCGATCGGGTTGTCGAACATTCCGAAGTATCTTGATGCAGTCCGCCGCGTGATGGCGCAGGACGGCCTGTTCCTGAACCACGCGATCTCGCGACGTTCGAAGCGCAAGAACAAGCGTTTTTCCTCCCGTGCGGAGCAACGCGCCTTGCAGAAATACATTTTCCCGGGTGGCGAGCTTGACGACATCGGGCACACGCTTGGCGTGATGGAACAACACGGTTTTGAGGTTCACGATGTTGAAGGGTGGCGCGAGCATTATGCGAAAACGACCCGCATCTGGTGTGAGCGTCTGCATGCGCGAAAAGATGAAGCCATCGCGCTTGTCGGTGAAGAAACCTGGCGAATCTGGGTTGCGTATCTCGGCGGATGTAGTCTCGCATTCACCCGCGGCTCGGCGCGGCTCTACCAGACGCTCGTCAGTTACTCTGCGCGCGGTCCGAGCCCGGTGCCGCCGTCGCGCGCTGACCTCTATCGCTCGCCGCTGGAACCATAGTCGGGAACCATAATGATGGGCACTGACTTACCCAACTGACCCAATCGATTACCGGAAGGCCGACACGATGGCGATGCCACACCTTGTGACCGACGCGCAGAACCCGGGCTGGAAGGCGGACCTCGACGACGCCTTTTCCGCCATTCACGAGGCGACGCGGGCAGAGCACAAGCCCGACGCGACGCTCCGGCGTGATCGGCTCGCCCGCCTCAACAACGCGATCCTCGATCACAGTGACCGCCTCATTGCGGCGGTGAACTCCGACTTCGGTGGACGCAGTCCGGCTGAGACGCGACTGTCGGAGATTTATCCTGTCCTTGAAGGTATCCGCTATCAGCGCAAACACATCCGTCGCTGGATGAGAACGCGGCGCCGGTCGACACCACTCACGCTGCTGCCTGCGAAGGTCGAACTCCAGATCCAGCCGCTTGGCGTTGTGGGTATTGTCGTGCCGTGGAATTTTCCGATCATGCTCGGATTGTCGCCTTTGGTCTGCGCGCTCGCGGCGGGCAACCGGGCGATGATCAAGATGTCCGAATTCGCGCCGCGAACCGGTGAGGCAGTCGCCGCGTTGATCGCCGAGGCCTTCACGCCGGACGAAGTGCATGTCGTGCAGGGTGAGGTCGAGGTTGCGCAGGCGTTCACAGCGCTTGCCTTCGACCATCTTGTCTTTACCGGCTCAACCGAAGTCGGGCGTAAGGTGATGGCCGCCGCAGCGGAGAATCTGACGCCTGTCACTCTCGAACTCGGCGGCAAATCGCCGGCGATCGTGCACCGCAGCTACGATGTCGATGAGGCAGCGCGGCGGATTGCGTTTTCCAAGGGCATCAATGCCGGACAGATCTGCGTCGCACCGGACTATGTGCTCTGTCAGCGTGATCAGGTTGACGCCTTTGCCAATGCGTTCGTGCAAGCGATCTCCGACAACTATCCGACCATAGAGAATAATCCGGATTACACGTCGATCATCACTGATGACCAATCTGCGCGCCTTCAGGAATGGATTGCTGACGCAAAGGCGAAGGGCGCTACGATTACGGAGATAAATCCTTCACAGGACGCGTTTTCCGACACCCGGAAGATGCCGATCCATATTGCCCGTGACGTCTCCGACGAGATGACGCTGATGCGGGAAGAGATTTTTGGTCCCATCCTGCCGATCGTGCCGTATGACACGCTCGATGACGCCATTGCCTATGTGAACGACCGGGCGCGTCCGCTGGCGCTCTACTACTTCGACAACGACACGGCACGGGCTGACACGGTCCTGACGCAGACCCACTCTGGCGGCGCCTGTATCAACGACACCCTCAGTCAGGTGATTGCGGATGCGGTGCCGTTCGGTGGCATCGGGCCTTCCGGCATGGGGCACTATCACGGTCCCGAAGGATTTCTGAACTTCAGCAAACAAAAGGCCGTCGTGCGACGCGGCAGGATCTACCCGCTGAACTGGATCGGACCGCCATGGGATTCCAGCTGGTTCCAACGACTGAAAGCGTTTCAGGCGTGGCGCTTCAAAAAACTCTAGAAAGGCGTGCAGAGGTCCGCTCGTCGGCAGTGCACGTATAGCGGACTGTCAGCCATCGAGGTTATACGCCCATGCGCGCGCGCAACACTCATCGTCATCTCATGCTTTCGCTGGCGGCTATCATTATCGCAGGGTCGGGCAGCCCGGCGCGTGCGGCCACGTTTTCGGCGGACGGAGCGTGGTGTTCGCCTGCCGGTGAGCGCG
>JBCAXC010000334.1:0-3456 GCA_038534255.1 Pseudomonadota bacterium | reverse complement strand
CGATCCTGACAGACCTGCACCTTGATGACGCAACGATCGCGACAGCGCTTCTGCATGATACCGTCGAAGACACCGAGGCGACGCGCGAGGAGATCGCCGCGCTGTTCGGCGAAGAGATTGCCGCACTCGTCGATGGTCTGACAAAACTCAAAAAGCTCGACCTTGTCACCAAACAGGCAGAGCAAGCCGAGAATTTTCGCAAGCTGCTGATCGCGATCTCGTCGGACATTCGCGTGCTGATGGTGAAGCTCGCGGATCGCCTCCACAACATGCGAACGCTTGGCGTGATGCGACAGGAAAAGCGCCAACGCATTTCCGCCGAGACACTCGAGATCTATGCGCCGCTTGCTGCAAAGATGGGCATGCAGTGGATGCGGGAGGAGCTGGAGGAACTCGCCTTCCGCTGGGTTTATCCCGAGCCGTGGGAGATGGTCTCAAAGCGGCTTACCAGTCTGCGCGAAGGCAACGCGGGCGTGATCGTCGAGATCGGCAAGCAGCTGTCTCGTTATCTGGATGAGGCCGGTATTACCGCAGAGGTCATCGGTCGGGAGAAAAAACCGTTCTCGATCTGGCGCAAAATGGAAGCGAAGCAGATCTCGCTCGAACAGCTCTCGGATATCTACGGGTTTCGCGTCATCGTTGAGAGCGTTGCCGACTGTTACACGGTGCTTGGGCTCGTCCACACGCGCTGGCATGCGGTGCCGGGCCGCCTGAAGGACTTTATCTCCAACCCGAAGCCAAACGATTATCGCTCCCTGCATACAACGGTCGTCGGACCGGCGACGCAGCGCGTCGAGCTGCAGATACGCACGCGCCGGATGCACGAGATCGCAGAGTACGGCGTCGCCGCGCATGCGAGCTACAAGGATGATGCGCTGCAAGCCATGGCGCCGGGGAGCACGTCGCGGGTGCGTGACTGGGATACGGGCGCGTATCGCTGGCTACGCAAGTTGGTTGATACGCTGCTTGAGGGGGACAACCCGGAAGAGTTTCTCGAACACACCAAGCTAGAACTGTTTCAGGATCAGGTGTTCTGTTTCACACCGCGCGGTCGCCTGATCGCCCTGCCGAACGGCGCGACGCCGATCGACTTTGCCTATGCGATCCATACCGATGTCGGCAACAAGTGTGTGGGTGCCAAGGTCAACGGGCGCACGATGCCGCTCGCGACCCGTCTGCAGAACGGGGATGAAATTTTGATCCATACGTCGGAGGCGCAGGCGCCGCCTTCGGTCTGGGAAAAACTCGCGAAGACGGGCAAGGCGCGCTCTGCAATCAAGCGCGCGTCACGTGAGCGTCAGACACATCAGTTCACCGCGCTCGGACAGCAGATGCTCGAGACGGCGGCGTCCCGTCTCAAGCTGCCCTACAGCGAGACGATGATCTCGAAAGGCTTGGCGCGTCTGTCACAACGCTCTGTCGAAGATGTGCTGGTCGCGGTTGCACGCGGTCAGTTGGACGTGCGCACGGTGTTTGCGGCGATGTTTCCGGAGCGCACTCTACCCGATACGCCTGCCGCGACACGGACGCAGCGCAATCGCCATGAACGCCCTGCCGAGGAGGGCTGGTTCAACCTCGCTCGGGTCATGGGTCTGAAATTCCGGTTGCCAGGGCAGTCTAATCCGCGGCCAGACCGTGTGGATGCGGCAGTGCATGTGCACGGCCATCGCGGTGATCTGCCGGTGGTGTTCGATCAAACCGGCGCTGTCCCTGGCGATCGCATTCTCGGCATTCTCACGCCGGGACATGGCATCACGATTTATCCGATCGACTCCCCGAAGCTTGAGGCGTTCGACGACGAGTTGGAGCGCTGGATTGACGTGACATGGGACATCGATCCGGAGCGACCGGAACGGTATCCGGCCCGCATTCATGTCGTCGTGATGAACGAGCCTGGGTCGCTGGGGCGGGTTGCGACCGCGATTGGCGAGGCTGACGCGAATATCGACAATCTACGGATGCACCGCGTCGCGGCGGATTACACCGACACGGTGATTGACCTTGAGGTCTGGGACCTCAAGCATCTCAATCAGGTGATGTCGACATTGCGACGTCTTGATGTGGTTAACCGGGTGACACGTCACTTTGGCGACGGCGACCAGACGCCTGTACTCGGCCCGGGTTCAATGGCTCCGAGCGATACGCCGAACTTTGCCGCGCCGCTGGACCCGCAACAGTCCGTCGCTTAACGCGAGATTCTCCTTAGGCTGCTACAAAAGCGTACCGATCTTTCGGCATCGATCGGTGTCGAGCGCCGACGTTGCATTCCGGCACGTGCGTTTGCATCTGCGTAGAACGCGGCAGACCGATCGTGCTTGTGCGCGCGGGTCAGGCGGTCAAGAGAGACGGGCAGGAACTCAAGGGCAGGGCATACGGGAACATGCTGTTCAAACGCCGCACACCACCGGGCTGGGGGGAGACCGTCCGCATTGCGCTCTGGCCGCGGCGGAGTTGGAGCCGGTCTGTCCAGTACATGATGCAGCGCGTCTGGCGTCTGCAAGGCACGCCGGAGTTTATCGCGCTGGGGTGTGTGTGCGGGATGTTCGCGTCGTTCACACCGTTCGTCGGGTTTCACTTCGTTGTCGCTGGCGTGCTGGCTTACGTGTTTCGCGCGAGCATTCTGGCGTCCGCCATCGGCACGTTCGTTGGAAACCCGCTGACCTTTCCGTTCATCTGGTACGGGACTTACGCCGTCGGGAATTTCATCCTTGGTGGCACCGGCGATTTCAGCATCGCCGAGCTTCAGGCCGGCTTCGGCGCCATGATGACGGGCATCCTGACGTTCTCGTCGAGCGCTTTCACCGCCGCGATCGATACGATCTGGCCGCTGGTCAAGCCGATGCTGGTGGGTGCCCCGATCATCGCGCTTCCGATCTGCGGGATCAGCTATTTCGTGATCAAGCGGATGGTCATTGCGTATCAGGCCAAAAGGCGCGAGCTTCGCAAGCAAGAGCAGATCGAGATGACCTCGAGCTCATAGGTGTCGCGCGAAGGGGTGTCGTGTGGGTCACGCTTCAACAGTCAGTCCGGGTGGCAATACACTGCGGCTCGGGCTCAACATCGATCACGTGGCCACGGTGCGGAATGCTCGCGGTGGACCGCACCCTGATCCGATGCGCGCGGTGTTGCTGGCCGAGAAGGCGGGCGTTGACGGCATCACGGCGCACCTGCGGGAAGACCGGCGACATATCCGCGATGACGACATGGCGCGGATCCGGACGGCTACGTCACTCCCTCTGAACTTCGAGATGGCAGCGACGGACGAGATGCAGAAGATCGCGCTCGCGACGCAGCCGAACGCCTGTTGCCTGGTGCCCGAGCGGCGCGAAGAGGTGACGACGGAAGGCGGGCTTGATGTTGCTGGAAACCATGCGGCGCTGTCGGACTATGGTGCCGTGCTGCGAGATGCGGGCATTCGCGTCTCTCTGTTCATCGATGCGGATGCTGCGCAAATCG
>JBCAXC010000333.1:0-3458 GCA_038534255.1 Pseudomonadota bacterium | reverse complement strand
GCTGCTGGCGGAACTGCGTGAGCAAAAAATCA
This sequence comes from Pseudomonadota bacterium, assembly GCA_038534255.1. Classification (GTDB taxonomy): domain Bacteria; phylum Pseudomonadota; class Alphaproteobacteria; order Rhizobiales; family CALHAX01; genus CALHAX01. The sequence goes on along the minus strand of JBCAXC010000333.1, from coordinate 3,426 downwards.
AAGCGATCGAAGTTCTCGACGTTGATGGCCTTGGTGACATCGGTAGAGACTTTCTCGATAGCCGCATGCAGCGTCTTTTCCGCCGCGGCGTCGAGCTTGGCGGTGTCGACGGTGCCGTCGTAGGCCGCCTCATCTTTTTTCTCTTCGATGCCGAGGATGTTCTGGGCGCGTTTGACGCCGGCGAGCAGGTTCGCGCCATCGTCGGTGGCGAGGAAGTCCGACAGGGCCTCAACGCGCCGGACGATCAACGCGAGATCGTCCTGGCCATCGAGCGCAAAGATCGCGTCGATGAGGTCGTGCCGCTGGCCGCGATCGCGGAGGTAGACCTTCAGGCGGTCGGCGAAGAAGGCGAGGAGGTCTTCGACCTTGTCGGACACATTTACGACAGGTGTCTGGGGTGACATGATTAGACCTTTGTCAGGGTCAGACAGTTTGTCATTCAAGTCGTAGCCCCAGATCCAAAGCTCCCCATCTTCGTCTCGTTTTCCCAAGCGCTCGAAATGCGTCTCGGTAATTTTATGGACCCCCAACCGCAGGTCATTCTCCACGCAGATGCGCACGACGCCCAGCGCCGCCCGCCGCAGGGCATAGGGGTCTCCGCTGCCGGTAGGTTTTTCGCCGATGGCCCAGAAGCCGACGAGGGTGTCGAGTTTGTCCGCAAGTGCTACGGCGATGGAGACAGGTTCGGTCGGGATGTCGCCGCCGGCGCCTTTCGGCCAGTAGTGCTGCTCGAGCGCGCGGGCGATCTTCGGGTCCATGCCCTCGGCCATCGCGTAATAGTTGCCCATCAGGCCCTGCAGCTCGGGGAACTCGCCGACCATCTCGCTGACGAGATCGGCCTTGGCAAATTGGGCCGCGCGGCGGGCGTCTCCGGGGCCGCATAGCTCAGTCGTCTTGGCGATATCGCCGGCCAGCTCACTGATCCGCTCGACGCGCTCGGCTTGCGTGCCGAGTTTTTCGTGGAAGGTGATCTGTGCCAGTTGCTCGCGCATAGGCTCGAGCTTCGTTGCGAGATCTTTCTCCCAGAAGAACTTCGCATCGGCGAGACGCGCCGCGATGACGCGCTCGTTGCCTTCGATGATTTTTTCACCACCGTCATCGGCAACGAGGTTCGTCACCAGCAGAAATCGGTTTGCGAGGTCGCCGGTTTTGGGATCACTGAGTGAAAAGCACTTCTGGTGCGACTTCATTGAGGTGGTGAGGACTTCCGGTGGGACGGAGAGAAATGCTTCGTCAAACGTGCCCATCAGTACGGTTGGCCACTCTGTGAGGCCGGCGTTCTCTGCAACGAGGGCTTCATCCTCGATCCACTCGAGCTTCGCCTCTGATGCGCGCGCCCGTGCGCCGTCGCGTATGATATCGCCGCGTTCCGCCGCGTCGAGAATGACCTTCTCCGCCTTGAGTTTCTTCACGTAGTCCGCCGCGCTTTTTACGCGGATTTCGGACTTGCCCATGAAGCGGTGACCGCCGGTCGCGTCGCCACTCGCAATCCCGGCGATTTCGAACGGTACGGTGTCGCCGTCGAGCAGGCAGACGATGCGTTGCAGCGGGCGCACCCACCGCAGGCCGCCATGGCCCCACTCCATTGATTTCGGCCACGGGAACTTTTTCACAACGTCCGGCACGATGTCCGCGAGGATATCGGATGCGGCGCGGCCCGGTTTTTCACTCCGCGCGACGTAGAAGTCGCCCTTCTTGGGATCGCTGACGATGGTTGCATCGTCGATCGATGCGAGGCCAGCCCCGCGCATAAATCCTTCGATGGCTTTTTCCGGTGCGCCGACGCGTGGGCCTTTGCGTTCTTCGACCACGGCCTGCGAGCCTGCGGCGACATCTTCGAGAACCAGCGTCAATCGGCGTGGCGTCGCGTAGGTTTTGACGTCGCCGTGGGCGAGGCCGGCATCCGCCATGCTCTTGGTCACAAGACGGGCGAGATCTGCCGCTGCCTGCTGCTGCATCCGCGCCGGGATCTCTTCGGAGAATAATTCGAGGAGGAGTTCAGGCATCGGGATCGTTCTTGTAGATGGTGTCGATGAGTTGCTGGCAAACGAACAGTCTCGGGCTCGACGTGTGATCCATCGGGCGCAGAATGTCGAGGCTCACCAGGGTGTCCACGTTCATCTGAGCCGCGCGGTACGTCACGCCAAGCTCGCGTTGCACCTGCGGAATGCTGATGATCGGGCGTTCGAACAGGATGTCGACCAACGTCACGGCGTTCGCAGAGTTGCTGACTTCGCGAATACGCTTGCTGAAGTTTGTCTGCATGTCGAACATCTCGCCGATCTTGCGGACTGTACGCTCACAGGCCCGCGTCACGCACGCGAGATAGAACCTGATCCATGAGGCCCAATCGCCGGATCGCGAAACCTCGAACATCAGATCAATGTATTCGTCTTTGCGCGTTTCCAAGACGGGACTGAGGTAGAGCAATGGCTGTTGCATGATCTTGCGGTGTGCGAGATGCAACGTGATCAGCATCCGCCCCACCCGGCCATTGCCGTCGCCAAAGGGGTGGATGGTCTCGAATTGATAGTGGACCAGCGCACTTTCCACGAGTGCTGGCATATCGGAGCGCATGTTATCCGACAGGAATGCCTCTAGTTGCTGCATCAGGTCGAGCGTCTGTTGCGGTGGCGGGGGAATGAACCGCGCGTCCTCGATCTGACGCGCGCCAATGAAATTCTGTGTCTGCTTGAACTCTCCGGGTTTGACCTTGGCGCCGCGATGCATTGCGACACCTTGCAAAAGTTGGGCGTGGGCAACCTTGATCGTGTGAAGCGAGAGGGGCAGATCGTCAAAACTGTCGAGCGCGTTGGGTAGGGCCTGACGATAGTTTTTCACTTCACGAATGTCTTCAGCGGTCGAGCGTGTCTTGTTACCGGTCTCTGCGATCAGGAGATCGTCGATCGTTGAATATGTCCCTTCCATACTCGATGACGTGATCGCCTCGTTCGCCTGGAGCGGCGCAATGATGAGATAGGGATTTTGCAATGTACGGCCGATGCCGTTGAGTTCGCCTAGCGCGATGGAGGCCGCAGCCAGCTCGGTGGTGTAAGCGTTTGCATCCAGATCGCCAGGTGGCAAAGGGTTCGGCACGAAGGCGTGTTGGCTCCGCTCGGTTCGGACCAACGTTCCCGACGGACTTCTCTCAAATGCATCAGGGTTCATCTTGGAGGAGCCTACAACTTGTGGGGTAGAAATTATACTTTCGGGCGCGAAAGTATACAATCAGGGACCTCAGTTGTACTTTGCTCCATGCGCCCCACCTCCCTCCGTCTGGAGCCAGGCTGCCGCGCAGCCTTTTGAGAGGTCGCGGACGCGGAGGATGTAGCTCTGGCGTTCGGTGACGGAGATGACGCCGCGCGCATCAAGCAGGTTAAAGACGTGGCTGGCCTTGATGCACTGCTCGAAGCCGGCCAGGACGGC
>JBCAXC010000332.1:0-3481 GCA_038534255.1 Pseudomonadota bacterium | reverse complement strand
CGACGCAATTGAAGGAGGGACCCATGCACATTCTTGCCGGACTTTTCACACTCGCGACGGTCGCCGCCGTCGTTGTCTATCGTCTTTACATGATTTCCCAGTCGCCTCTGGGGCGCGGTGTCGCGGACGCGGCCGGCGGGGTGCAGAAGCACCTGCGCCGCCGCGCCTGGCAGAAAAAGCTGGGCGATCCGCTGCGCGATATTGACGATCCGCGATTGGCTGCGACAGCCATGATGACCGCGCTTGCGCAGTCAGACGGTGCGATCAGTGAGCGCCAGGAGCAGGCGATCATCAGTCAGGTCCAATCACGCTTCGATGCATCCGCGAAAGTTGCAGGTGAAATGCTGGCCCATGCGCGCTGGCTGGTGCGCGATGTCAGTGAGCCCGAGACGTGCTTCCTGAAAGTGCGCCCGTTAATTCAGGAGCATTGTGGACCGCGCGAGCGCGCCGAGCTGGTTGAAATGTTGTCGTCGATTGCCGACGTTGGGCGTGATACCGAAAGCCAGCGCCAGGCCGTGGACAAACTGCAGCGGGCGCTCAAAACCTGAGGCCCTCGCCCGATGAGCTGGAACCCGGCGCTCGAACCGTCCTGCCCGAACGCTCAGGCGATCGACCAGATTGAAACCCTGATTGTGCCGCGGGCGCGAGATCTTGGTGGCTTTGAAGTGCGGCGCGCTCTGCCGGCGCCCGAGCGCCAGCTGGTCGGGCCGTTCATCTTTTTCGATCAGATGGGCCCGGCGGAGTTTATCTCCGGAGGTGGCGGCATCGACGTCCGCCCGCATCCACACATCGGCATCGCCACGGTGACCTATCTGTTCCGTGGCGAGTTTCAGCATCGCGACAGTCTCGGCACAAACCAGATGATTTATCCGGGCGCCGTAAACTGGATGATCGCCGGGCGCGGCGTGACGCATTCGGAACGCACGAGCGAGGAGACGCGCGCCAATCCGCACGCCCTGTTCGGCATCCAGACATGGGTCGCCTTGCCGGAGGACGAAGAAGATCGCGAGGCTGGCTTTGAGCATGTTGGCGAGGCGGCGCTGCCGTTCATCAAGGCTGAGGGGAAGACGGTTCGGTTGATCCTCGGGGAGGCATACGGGGCACGCTCACCGGTCAAGACGTTCTCCCACATGTTCTATGCCGACGCCCGCTTGAGACCCGGCGCGCAACTGCCAATGCCGGATGGGCATGAGGATCGCGGGATCTATGTGGTCGACGGGGCCGTGACCTGCGCGGGTGACCGGCTGGAAGCGGGGCGGATGGCCGTGTTTCGCCCAGGAGACCCGATCACGCTTGTCGCTGAAGACGCGGGTGCGCATGTAATGCTGCTCGGTGGCGATACGCTGAACGGCCCGCGTCATATCTGGTGGAATTTCGTCGCCTCGAGCCGGGAGAAAATCGATGCGGCCAAGGAGGCGTGGCGTGCTGGCGATTTCTTGGATGGCCGCTTCACCCTGCCGCCTGGTGACGATGCGGAATTTATTCCGCTTCCCGACGGGTCGTAAGACGTTGGCGCTGACCGCGGCTCACGCTTCGCGCCCAGCCGGGAATGAATGACGAATTTTTTCTTCCATGAAACCGGTGAACGCGCGGACACGGGCCGGGGCACGTCGGCCCGGTGGGCGTACGGACCAGACTTTCCACTCCGGCAGGACGGTGTAGTTCGACATCACGGATACGAGCGTTCCTGCAGCCAGTGCGTCCTCGACATCCCACAGTGAGCGCTGCGCGATGCCGACACCTGCGAGGAGCGCTTCGCGGATTGCGGTGCCCGAATTTGTGGCGAGTGGGCCGGTGACTTTCGTATCGACGACCTGACCGTTCGGCGCAAGGAACTCCCAACTTCGGGCCTCGCCAAGCAGGATGCAGTTGTGCGCACTCAGGTCGCCCGGCCGCTCCGGCACACCACGGTTCGCGAGATAGTCCGGACTGGCCGCCAGCAATCGCGGATTGCCGGAGAGTTTCTTTGCCACCAGCGACGATGGCGCGAGGGCACCGACCCGTATCGCGAGATCAAAGCCCTGCTCGACAATGTTTGTGACGGTGTCGCTTAGCTCAAGCCGGACTGTAACAGCGGGAAAAGTGTCGAAGAACTCGGCCATGTGGGGGACGATAAATCGCTGCCCGAACGAGGCCGATGCCGTGACACGCAGTTCACCCGTCGCGTCGCGGATGCTGCCCGTCATGTCGGATCGCGCTTCATCGATCTGCGCGAGGATTGTGCGCGCGTGGCTGAGGAAGGTTTCGCCCTCTGCGGTCAGTGACACAGCCCGCGTGGTGCGATGGAGGAGTTGCGCACCGAACTCATGCTCCAGCGCCTTGATCCGCTGCGAAGCGGCCGTTGCCGAGAGCCCAAGCTCTGCACCCGCACGCCCGATCGCGCCGAGCGTGGCGGCGCGGACAAACAGATCGAGGGACTGAGCATCAAATGACATTGCCCCAATATGCGGGATAATGAATGGCAAAGCGAGGTGATTATCTCCGAGATCGCATCTGTCAGGGTTTGCTCAAGACAACCGAACCCCGATGCTCCTGAAAGGACACCTCATGCGACGGATCGATGATGGACTGGACTATGCCTTGCCATCCGGACTGGCTGCGGGACCGCGAGCTGTCGTCAGCAAGCCAGACTCCCAACCGTTTGTCACACTGCCTGCAGCAGAGCAGCAGCGCTTGATTGCGCGAGGTCTGGAGCGTGCGAGGGTTGAGCGCGCAGCGACGTTCCGTGCTGCTGCACGCTTGCTCTCTGAGCGGATCGGGCGGGGCTTCCAGATCCTGCGCACCGCGAAACGCGATATCCCACGGCTGCAGGCCGAGGCGCGACGGCGCGTTTTGACGAGTGGTGCCGCGGCCGCGTGCTGAACAGCATCACTGGGACGTGGAGACCGTCTCCCGCTCGTTCAGGTCGACGAGCGCCGGTGTTGGCGCCTCAACCGATAGTGTGCCCTGCGCCGTCAGGGCGATACGGAGCGCATCATCCGCCGGAGTTACCGCATGGATGCCCAGATCGGCGAAGCGCCCCTTGAGCCGAAGTTTTTCAGCGAAAGGGACGTCCATGAGCCCGTTGACGTCTGGCAGGACGCTGCCAAAGCGGTCTTTCAGATCCATGTCGAAGCCGGCTTGGGCAACCGATGCAAACACGCGCTCCGGGAGAATAAAGCGGCCGTTGTCGAACAGGGCTGGCGTTGATCGTGGCGCCGTGAAGTCAACAAAACGGAGTCCCAGTCGCCCGGTGTTCGGGATCAGGGCCGGTGTGCCCATCAGGTAGGCTGTCCCGGACAGATCGCGCCAAGCGCCCTCGGTGCGCACCGTGAGGCGCAGCGCGATGGCGACCCGGTTGTTCGACGGGAAGAGCTTGATGTCTTCGACAGTGATCGTGACAGACTTGCCGCCGAGACTGTCGGCAATCGGCCCCTTGGCCGCGAATGCAGTTCGCATCCGGCCCGCGATCTCCTCATACGGGAGGGCGACGGGGACGATC
>JBCAXC010000331.1:0-3484 GCA_038534255.1 Pseudomonadota bacterium | reverse complement strand
AGGCGCGGTCGCGCAGGAACAGTGGTGCTCGTTCAGGCGGGCGCAGCACGGCTGGTGCTGCATCGTTCGAACGATCTTCTTCAAAGCGGTGGCAGCTCGAGGATGCGGCACAACACGGAGCGCTCCCGCTGGCACATTCATCCATCACGTTCACGCGGCTCGCGATGATTGCACCGCTCGCCGGTCTTGCACTTGGCCTTGTTATGACTGCACCGGCACAGTCTCAGTTCGAGAAGTATCAGGAACCGGCGTGCGTCGAACATCTTCTGAAGCAGAAACAGAATGCTGAGGGCGGCGCGCAGACAGACGAAAACGCAGACTCGACAGACATTGCCGCGCGGTCAGCTGATCTCGATGGGGACGGTACGATTTCGCGCGAAGAAGCCAAGCAATCCTGTAGTTCAGGCGGGATCGACGGGCGGAAAGATGCCGGTGTCGAGCAGGACAAAAGCTGAGTGTGTGACTTCTGAGTGCACAACGGGACATGAACGCGGGCAGTGCTCGCGTCGTCAGCGTGCCCGACCCCAATCCTACCCCCGCTGTCCCGCCTCGGCGACGCGGGTCATGACGGGTTGGCGGCTCATGAGGTCGTCGATACGGGCGCGCTTTTTCTGGAAGTCAGCCAGCAGCTTGCCCTTGAGCTTGCGGCCACGGGGAACGTGGATGCTCATCGGGTTGACCTGGCGATTGTTGACCAGAACTTCGTAGTGCAGGTGCGGGCCGGACGAGAGGCCGGTTGAGCCGACATAGCCGATCACCTGCCCCTGCCGCACCTTGACGCCCGGGGCCATGCCTTTGGCGAAGCGCTGCATGTGCGAGTAGGATGTCTGATAGCCGTTGGCGTGGCGGATGCGGATGTGATTGCCATAGCCGCCTTTGCGCCCGGCTTCCGCGATCGTGCCGTTGCCAGCCGCAAGGATCGGTGTGCCGCGACGGGCCGCCCAGTCCACGCCCGTGTGCATGCGGCGGCGCTTCAGGATCGGGTGGGTCCGGAAACCGAAACCTGACGTGAACCGCACATTTCCCGATTTCACGGGCTTGCGCATCAGGAAGCGCTTCGAGTTGTTGCCTTCTGCATCGTAGTAATCGACCACGCCGTCAGGTGTGCGATAGCGATAAAATCTCCGCGTTTGTCCGCCTGCGGTGAGGGAGGTAAACAGCAGCTCCTTCGGTTTTGCGTCGAGCGTTTTCTGGGTGTTGCTCTCGAGATCGAAGAAAAACTCGAAGCCATCGCCCGGGCGCACACCGCGCGAAAAGTCCGTGTCGTAGGCGTGCACGCGAAGCAGTTTCAGGATCTGCGCCGGGGTAAGGCGCTGCGAGAGCGCGGCGTTGTAAAAGCTGGTGTAGAGCGTCGCGCGGGAGGTGTTGCGGCTGGTCGTGCTACGAGCGAGGCCAGCCAGTCGCGGCTTCGTCGAGGCGCGATAATCTCCCCCGTCGTCACGCCACACGGTGACCTTGTGGCGATGTCCCGGAGCATAGAGCGCGACGCGGACCGGCTCCATCGCAAGCGCGCGGGTTGGCGACGGCACCATGGTCATATGGACTTCCTGACCGACGCGCAGCTCGGATTTTTGGAGTGTTTTGGAGACCTGTTCCTTGATCGCCCGTGCCTGCCAGTTTTCGGCGCCGGCGCGACGGACGAGGCCGACGAGCGTATCGCCTTTGCTCACCCGGATGATGCGAACTTCCTGCCCCGTGGCGCCGCCATTCGGGCCGACGGATTCAAAGACAGTCTTTTCCAGCACAGTCGTGTTGGGAAGAGCGGCATAGTCGGCAGCAGTCGCTGGCGTGCCACCAGGAGTGCCCGCTGTGACTGCCTCGCCTGCACCGTTGGCCCCGTCCAGAGGTGCACGAAACTCTTCGTCAGCGCGTGCGACGAGGTCCGCGACTTCGGTGGCATTTAGCTCCAAACCATCGTCAGCGGGAAGAATGCCACCCACAAGTTCGAGGATGCGCACGGAGACCACTTCGCTTCCATCACCCAGCTTGCCAGCGTCGCCGGATTTGCTCGCGCCACCGGATTTGGTCGCAGCGTAGAGCTTAAACGGATTGAAAGTTGGGATCAGGTCGTTGCGTTCGGGCTGGTCGATCGCGAGGCGGGCCACGATCCGGGCATACGGCTTGATCTTGATGAACTCACGATTGTTACGCCGCTGGCGAACACTTTCATGAATGATGTGTTTGGTGGCTGTGCCACTGGCGCTCGCCTGAAGGCGGTCGGACTTCGGCGCGACGCGGCGCAGCTGACGGATCTTGATGCGGCGCTCGGTCTGCGCCCCCTGGAAGACAGTGTCACTGGCGTGGGTGATCGTCTCGAGTACGCCACGCCCGTCGCGGTCGTCGATTGAGCCATAGATCGCAAAGAAGATTGCACAGACTCCAACGAGGCCGGCGAGACATGTGCTGATGAGAAACTTGGCTCGCGCCGTCTTTGACCCGTTGCCGAGCTCTGTCAGATAGACATCGGGCACGTTGCGGCCTGCGCGACCGAGATAGACAGGCGCAGGCTTGCGGCCTGACCGTTGCACGACAGGGACGCCGCGCCGTCCTGCGCCAGTTTTGCCGTTTCTGTCGATCACGTTCTCGCACTCCCCCGAGCACCGGCTTTAACGTTCAGACACGCTGTCAGGCAACAGATGCAAGCTTTGATGCCAGTTGCGGTGTCTCAATACCATCGCGCGTGCGCGTGGAAACGATTGTGGTTGCCAGCGCGGACATCAGGCACGACGCCGGTTGACGATTGGCTGACGCGTAATCCGGCACTCCGGCGCGATTGTGGCAAGCTCCGCCTCATTCCACGACAGGGCGACGAAACAGGTGAAGCGGTAAGCTCTGCCGACCGCGGCGCCTTCTTGGCACCGGCGGGCACCGGCGTTTTCGACCACCATGGAGCCCCGTTAGGACGCCTTTTTTTGTGAGATGCAGATGAGGCGCGCGCACGCACCACCAACAGCTTGCCCGATGCTGAAACGAGAAAATTGCCATGGAAAACAGCGCGATAGGGTCAAAAGCGCTGGACATCGTAAAAAAAAGAAAAGCGAGTGTTGACGGCTTTGCGGAGTCGCGTATATAAGCTGCTCACCGCGGGCGACGTTGTTCACGCCGCCCTGCGCTGGGCAGACATCACTGCAACTGACTAGATCGAGCGAGCACGGTACGCTGTGTTCGCTGGTACTCGTCGGAGACGGAGCGAGAGCTTCGGGGCCGTGGCGATCGCACAGTCGCGCTATTTGACAATTGAATATGTAAGAAAGAGAAACGCAGGCGGCGGTCTCCTGGCGGGTTTCGGTTCTACCGAAACCACGACGAGACAACTGGTGTCGCAAGCGTTTCTTCCATACACCATTTCATCCGGTCTTTCGGGGCTGGGTGATGTGTGAATGGGACTCGTCAATGCGACAATGACTGTCAAGATTCAGACAGTCAAACCAGTATCAAATGATCAAAACATGAGAGTTTGATCCTGGCTCAGAACGAACGCTGG
>JBCAXC010000330.1:0-3494 GCA_038534255.1 Pseudomonadota bacterium | reverse complement strand
TGGCGTAATCCGGATCGTCCTTCCAACCCGGTTCGCCAATCAGGTCACAGATATTCTTCCACACCGGTGCCTGCGTGATGAAATAGACATAAGCATTCGGATCGCTTTCCCAGCCCTTGCACTTGAGGATCCACCCAGGCTGACCGCCACCGGAATCATTGCCTGCACGCGGCGTCGCTTCGCCAAACGCGATCCCGCGGCCGTATTGGCTGAACTCCTTCAGCGGCCCGTGCTGCAGCCGCTGCTGATCGCGCAGCTTGACCCGGCAAAGATTCAGCACGCCATCCTGCATCGCGGTCGAGACCTTCTGGCCGCGCCCGGTCCGCTCTCGCTGAAACAGCGCGGTAACAATGCCGAGACAGAGATGCAGCCCGGTACCGCTGTCGCCAATCTGCGCCCCCGTCACCGTCGGCGGACCATCGAGAAACCCAGTTGTCGAGGCGGACCCACCGGTGCACTGCGCGACATTCTCGTAGACTTTGCAGTCTTCATAAGGCCCCGGACCAAACCCCTTGATCGACGCCATGATCATACGGGGATTAAGCTCCTGAATGCGCTCCCACGTGAAGCCCATCCGATCCAGAGCGCCTGGAGCAAAATTCTCGACGAGCACATCACAGGTCTTGATCAGACGCTCAAGCACATCCTTGCCGGTCTCGTTCTTGGTGTTGAGCGTGATTGAGCGCTTGTTGTGATTGAGCATCGTGAAATAGAGGCTGTCGACATCCGGGATGTCACGGAGCTGTCCGCGCGTCGCGTCACCAACCCCGGGCCGCTCCACCTTCACGACATCGGCGCCAAACCACGCCAGCAATTGCGTACATGTCGGTCCGGACTGGACATGCGTGAAATCCAGAATTTTTACGCCATCGAGTGCAGTCATTTTTCCACTCCTTGAAGCGTCGCCCGCGACGCTAATCCAGTTCGGCCGCATCTGGCCTCGGTTGTTCGCGGCATCCACTGCAAGACGCGGTGGATAACCTCATCGCTCACAGCTACGCAGCGCCCTTCCGCGGCATCGCCGCAAGCACATCCTCCGCACCAGACTCAGCAAGTCCGGTGAGATCAAAGTGCTGCTCAACATGATCCCGCAACTTCAGCGTGTGCTCACGCACCAGACGCTCGGCGAGATCGGTGTCACGCCGCTCGATCGCCTCGATGATGTCGATATGATCGACGATCGAGCGCGCCGCACGATTTCCCTCCCCGATTGTCCGCGCACGAATGGCGCGCACGTGCATGAAAAGATCGCTCGCCGTCTTATCGAGGATCGCGCACTTGCTGAGCTGAAGGATGCGCTGGTGAAACGCGATATTGGCATCCGAATATTCATCCAGGCGCGCAGTGATCTGTCCGTCTTCGAACCCGAGAAACATCTCGCGCAACGTGGCGATCTCGTCGTCGCCAGCATCCGTCGTGATCAACCGCGCCGCCATACTCTCGAGCGCCGCCCACAACGTGATCATCTCAAGAATCTCGCGTTTGGACTTGCGCAGAATAAAAACACCGCGCCGCGGGATCGTGCGCACAAAGCCCTCGAACTCGAGCCGGTTCAACGCCTCGCGCAACGGTGTGCGGCTGACACCGAACTGTCGCGAAAGCTGTCGCTCGTCGAGCCGCAGTTGCGCATCTTTATGATAGATATTGAACCCGGTGATCGCCTGCTTCAGCGCAACATAGGTGCGCTGTTTCAGACTTGTGGCCGGATCGATCGGCGCAACGACCAGCTCAAGATGTGTCTCGCCCATGACGGCCTGCCAACACGCGTTTCGCCCGCTTTAGCGCTTGGTATACCAAACACCACATCGCAACAACCCACCGCCAGGTTTCGAGTTCAGCCGCTCATCCCTGCCACTCCGGATCGCCGTCCCGTCCGCCGCGCAACTTCCGCATGAGTGGTTTGTAGAGCGGGAGGAGGATCAGCAGGATCGCAGCAATCATGATCGGCGCCGCATAGGGCCGCGTGAAGAAGATCAGGAACGAGCCGTCTGAGATAATCAATGATTGCCGCAGCGCCGGCTCCGCCAGCGGGCCGAGCACGATCGCGAGCACCGCAGGGGCAAGCGGATAATCCAGTTTCCGCATCAGGTATCCGACAATGCCGAACACCAGCATGAGCCAGATATCGAACAGCCGTTGCGTTGGCGCATACCCGCCAATCAGGCAGAGGATGAAAATCACCGGTGCCAGGATCGTGAACGGCAGCCGCAGGACCCAGATGAAAGCCGGGATCAGCGCAATGTTGATCAGCAAGGTGAACAGGTTGGCTGCATAGAGCGAGGCAATGAGCCCCCACACGAACTCCGGCTCATCAACGAACAGCCGCGGCCCCGGCTCCAGCCCCCATAGCACCATGCCTCCAAGCAGGATCGCGGTCGTCGGCGAACCCGGAATGCCGAGCGTCAGCATCGGCAACATCGAGCCGGTCGACGCCGCGTTGTTCGCCGCTTCCGGTGCCACAACCCCATCCACGGCGCCATCACCAAATTTATCTCCTTCCGGAGACGTCTGCTTGGCGACCCCGTAGGCCATCAGCGATCCGGGGGTCGCACCCGCTGCAGGTAGAATCCCGACGAAGTAGCCGAGAACCGAACCCATCAATGCTGTCTTCCAGCTAGCGAGCAACTCGCGCAGGTTCCGCATCACGCGCTGCACGGTGATCGTCGCCTCTGACAGCATCGACTTGCCACCGGCCTTCACGTTCTCCTCGATGGTCCAGAGCATCTCGCCGATGCCGTAGATGCCGATCGCGAGGACGAGAAAGTTCACTTTCCCGAGAAAGCCATCGAGCTCGAATAGCTGGAGCCGCGGCTCGCCCGAGATCACATCGAAGCCGACTGTCGCCAGCACGAGGCCGATGCAGATCGAGAAGAGCGTCTTCGCGATGTCATCGCCGCCAAGCCCCACGAACGTGGCGAACGCAAGCAGCATCAACGCAAACTCTTCCGGTGCGCCGAAGACGAGCGCGACGTGTGCGAGCGGTGGCGCGAAGAACGTAAAGAGGATGACCGAGATCGTTCCGCCGACGAACGAGGCCACAGCCGCCGCGGTCAGCGCCTTGTCGGCGAGGCCCTTTTTCGCAAGTGGTCGCCCGTCGAACGTTGTCGCGACCGCAGTCGACGCCCCCGGGATCCCGAGCATGATCGACGAGACCGCGCCGCCATACATCGCACCGTAGTAGATCGCCGCGAGGAAAATGATCGCACCGGTCTGATCCAATAGCGCTGTCAGCGGCAACAGGATCGCGACGCCGTTGACCGAGCCCAGCCCCGGCATCGCTCCGATGAATAAGCCGAGCGTACATCCGAGAATGATCAACAGGATGTTGTCGAACTGGAGCGCGACGGCAAACCCGGCCAGCAACTGGTTCAGAATGTCGACCATGTCGCCCCCTTCGCCGGCGCAGACCGGGTGTCTCGCGTAAGCGCCATCATTCGCCCGTCACCAGACACGTGAAAAACGCCCCCCACGTCTCCTTGGACGGACAGGCATAG
>JBCAXC010000329.1:0-3504 GCA_038534255.1 Pseudomonadota bacterium | reverse complement strand
GAGCGAGGCGAACGCCAGACGCAAGGAAGAGGCCGAGCGCAAGGCCCGTGCGCGGACCAGCAAATCCCTGGAGTGGATCAGCACGCACCCCGCCACCGCCGGACGCATCGCGCGCATCGAAGCAGCGCCGGACTATGCGACACAGCCAGTTCTCACATCATCAGACTGGGCGGCCCTGCGGAACATCTGTGGCGCGTCGGGGAAGAAAAAGTATGCGGATTGATCGGCGGCGGATCAGGCGCCCAGGTTTCGTACGTTTTTTAGAGGCACTCAGAAAAACGTACGAACGCACGAAACCAGGATCAGCCGCTGTTGCCTCTGGTCAGTGCAGTGCGGATGAGCTCAAGCCATTCAGGTTTGACGTAGACGACGAACATCATCGCGAGGGTTCCGCCCGCGATGATGACGCTGATGGCGAAGCCGACGATCCGGAGAATAATGTAGGCGCCGGCGACCAGCGCAAGCGCAACGACCGGACCGGCCCAGCCGGTCTCTGCGGGCAAGCCGACGAAGATGGCGGCCAGTGTCGACGGGGTCTCAACCGCAGGTGTCGAGAACGCCGCATAGCCAACGCTCGCCAACGCCGCTGCGGGCGCCGCGATGATCAAAGCCAGTGAGAGCAAACGCAGCATGTCGGGTGCAATCCGTGAGAACGCCAAGCAAGGAGTTGCGACGGGTATCGCGAAGGATTGCGGCAAGCCCATGTTGCCCGTCACTGCAAGCTAACGTCCGTCCTGCTCAACCATCCGCTCAACAAGCTCTGCCATTTTCCGGGCGGAGGCATCTGCTTCGGTGCGAAGCCCATCAATGACACCCTGCCGATCGGCATCGGACTTGTTCTGGCTGGCTTTGACCTTCGTCGTAATGCACTCCGGCGTGATCTCTATTCCGACAATGCCCCGGACCAGCGCCTGCATGTAGCTTTCGGGCGCGTCACCTGTCTTCCATGGTTGTGGACGCCCGTACTCAAATCGATCACTGACCTCGGCAACATGTGCGCCCAGCCAACCTGCGTCCGAAATTGTGCGTGCGGTGCCCTCGATATGTACGGCTTCGAAGTTCCATGTCGGAACAACCCGTCCACTGTCCTGCTTCGACGGATACCAACCGGGCGTCACATAGTGTTGCGTCCCCTGAAAGATGACGAGAATTCTGGACTGCTCATTGATCTTGCGCCAATGCGGATTTGCGCGCGCAACATGACACGCAATCCTCGTGATCCGACGATCCTCGATCGTGAGGATGACCGGAACATGCGTCGCGGTGGGACCATCAGGAGTTGCTGTCACGAGTGTGGCCAGCGGGTTTTCCGTCGCGATGCGGACGGCTTCCGACGGATCGGTCGACGCAAACTCTTCGGGAACGAACACTTCGACCTCCGTCACCTGTGTGATCGTTGTGTGAGCGCGATTACGCCATGGCTTCGATGCGGGTGAGTGCTTCTTCGAGTTTGGCGACGAGCGTGCGTGCGTCCGACTGCCGCGATTTTTGCTCCGCGATCACGTGATCCGGGGCCTTTTCGAGGAACTGCGCGTTCGACAGTTTCTTGTCGATCTTGGCGATCTCGGATTGCTGCTTGGCGATCTCCTTGCGCAGGCGTTCGGCCTCCGCGCCGACATCCATGATCCCGGCGAGTGGCAAGGCCATGGTCGTCTCGCCAACGACGATCTGCGCTGCGCCTTTTGACGGCTTGTCGACAGGCGTCATGCCGTCGAGGCGGGCGAGCCGTTCGATTGTATCGGTGTGGCGATCGATCCGACGCATGATGTCCCTTGACGGATCGATCAGCTCGAGCGGAATTTTCGTCCCTGCCGGCACATTCATCTCGGAGCGAACGGATCGGATTTCCGTGACCAGCGCGATCACCCAGTCAACTTCGTCCGCAGCGTCGGCATCGCCAAGCCCATCCAGTGTCGGCCACCCGGACAGCATCAGCGGCGTCGCGCGCATGCTTCCGTGCTCAGCCAGTTTGGCCCACAGCTCTTCCGTGATGAACGGCATGAACGGATGGAGCAGCTTCAGGATGTGATCGAGGGCCCAGGCGGCGGTCTGACGGGTTTCTGCTTTTGCGTCCTCGTCGGAGCCGTTGAGCAGTGGCTTGATCAGCTCGACGTACCAGTCACAGAAGGTGTGCCATGTGAAGCGATAAATCGCGTCGGCCGCGTCGTTGTAGCGATAGGCGTCGAGCGCGCGTGTGACCTCTCCGGCAGTCTTCGCCGTCGCGCCGATGATCCAGCGGTTGATCACGTGCTGAGCGCTTGCCGGATCGAAATCCTGCGACGGAGCGCACTCGTTCATCTGTGCGAAGCGTGACGCGTTCCAGAATTTTGTTCCGAAATTCCGGTAGCCGGCGACTCGGTCGACAGAGAGTTTAATGTCCCGGCCCATCGCGGCCATGATCGCGAGCGTGAAACGCAGTGCGTCGGCGCCATAGGCGTCGAACCCTTGCGGGTAACGGGCCCGTGTCGACTTGTCGATCTGAGGGGCCTTTTCCGGCTGGCGCAGGCCCGTCGTGCGCTTGTGGGCGAGGGTGTCAACGTCGATGCCCTGGATCAAATCCACGGGGTCAATGACATTGCCCTCGGACTTCGACATCTTCTGCCCATCCTCATCGCGCACGAGCGCATGAATGTAGACGTCGTGGAACGGGACGACCGGCTTGCCCGTGTCATCCTTCATGAAGTGCATGCCGAACATCATCATCCGGGCGACCCAGAAAAAGATGATGTCAAAGCCGGTGACGAGAACGCTGGTTGGGTAATAGCGCGCAAGCTCCGGCGTTTCCTCCGGCCAACCAAGCGTGGAGAATGGCCAGAGCGCGGAGGAAAACCAGGTGTCGAGGACGTCGGGGTCTCGGGTTAGCTCAACATCACCACCGTGCTTTTTTTCGGCCGCGGCGCGCGCTTCCGCCTCGCTCTCGGCGACAAATATCTCTCCGTCCTCGGTGTACCACGCCGGGATCTGGTGCCCCCACCAGAGCTGACGTGAAATGCACCAGGGCTGAATATTCCGCATCCACTCGAAATAGGTTTTTTCCCAATTCTTCGGGACGAATGTCGTGCGCCCGTCCTCGACCGCGGCGATGGCGGGCTTGGCCAGTTCTTCGGCATTGCAGAACCACTGGTCGGTCAGCATTGGTTCGATGACGACGCGCGAGCGGTCGCCGAACGGCTGCATGACTTTTTTCTCTTCGACCATGATCATCAGGCCGTCGGCATCGATATCGGCGATCACGCGTTTGCGCGCCTCGAACCGGTCGAGCCCGCGATACTCGTCGGGAACGAGGTTAATCGTATCGACGTAGGCCTTGTCCGGTGTTCCGCCTACGTCCCGGAGATCGCGCGCTGCATTGGCCGCCTCGGCGTAGGGCGCACCGTCGCTCCGCATGGCGGCGATCTCGTCCATCAGCCGGTACATCGGGATATCGCCCCGCCGCGCGACCTCATAGTCGTTGAAGTCATGCGCGCCGGTGATTTTCACGGCACCGGAACCAAAGTCCGGATC
>JBCAXC010000328.1:0-3515 GCA_038534255.1 Pseudomonadota bacterium | reverse complement strand
AGACATGACCTGAGGCAGGCCGGGACACGCGCCCGATCTCGCCGCGCACACGCACATGGTCGTACATCGTCTCGATGTGAAAGATGATCGCGCGGTGCTCTCCGGCGTTGTGTGGAAGGGTGTAGCCGGGCGCCTGCGGGTCCAACCAGAGCAGGGGCTCGAGGTTGTCGCGACGGGTCGGCTGACGACCTTTCCCGGCCAGAGCAAATATCAGATCGTCATAGATGCCATTGAGCCGGCCGGGGTCGGTGCGCTGATG
The DNA here is from genome assembly GCA_038534255.1 of Pseudomonadota bacterium. GTDB lineage: Bacteria > Pseudomonadota > Alphaproteobacteria > Rhizobiales > CALHAX01 > CALHAX01. Next base: position 3,256 of record JBCAXC010000328.1, on the reverse strand, counting down.
GCGTTGCTCGAGGAGCGGAAGAAAAAGCTGCAGGCAGAAGGCCTCTTTGATGAGGCGCGCAAGCAGCCTGTGCCATCGCTGCCGGGGCGCGTCGGGATCATCACATCGCCGACGGGCGCCGTTATTCGCGACATGCTGCACGGCTTCAATGAGCGCTTTCCGACGCACGTCGTTGTCTGGCCGGTGCGGGTGCAGGGCGAGGCATCGGCGGGCGAGGTTGCCGCTGCGGTGCGAGGCTTTAACGCGATGCCTCGTGATGGAGCCATGCGGCGTCCGGATGTGCTGATCGTCGCGCGCGGTGGAGGCAGCCTCGAAGATCTTTGGGGATTCAACGACGAGATCGTCGCGCGCGCCGTTGCGGAGAGCGAGATACCGGTGATCTCCGCTGTTGGGCATGAGACGGACTGGACGTTGATTGACCTCGTAGCTGACGCGCGTGCACCGACGCCGACGAAAGCGGCGGAATGGGCGGTCCCGCGGCACAGCGATCTGATTGAGCGGATCGGAGATCTCGATCATCGTCTGCGTCTCTCGCTACGACGGCGGATCGAGGCGGCGAACGCGCGGTTGCTGACCGCGGCGCGGGGGTTGCCACGGCTTACGGAACTCGTTGGGCTGCCGCGACAGCGTTTCGACACGGCGAGTGCGCGATTGCAGCGTGGCTTGCTGTCCACGGTGCAAACGCACGGTACACGGTTCGCTCGGACGGACGCGCGGCTACAGCCGGAGGCGCTGCGTCAGCGCATGCGTGGGGCGCGCGATCATGTGCACCAGTTTGAAGGCCGGTCGGCGCGGGCGATGCTCGGAACCGTTCGGACAGCGCGACAGACGCTCTCCGGATTATCGCGTGGTCTTCAGTTCGACCTTCTGCGTGTGAGACTGATCGGGGAGGGCGAGCGTTTGACCGCCGTGCGGGCGCGTGCAGGGCGCGCCATGGGCAGCGTGATGCGTGCGCACCGCCAAAGGCTCGACGCTCAGGACAAGCTGTTACAGTCGCTCAGCTATCACGGCGTGCTCGCGCGTGGATTTGCTCTCGTGCGATCTGGCGACGGGACGCCGTTGCGCTCTGTCGAGGCTGCGGACCCTGGTCTGCCGGTGACCATCGAATGGGCGGACGGCACGGCGGCGGCGACAATCGATGGCGATGGGGACGGGTGGCCGAGACGGGCGAAGGGCAAGCGCGCGGGCTCTGGCGGTGAGGCCGGTGGAAAGGCCAATCAGGGATCATTGTTCTGAGGTGCTGGCGCTTCGGCCGATCACGCAATATATGTCATGAATTACCGCAACCGCTTCGCGGCGCTTGTCGCGTTTCAGCCTCGCACCGGCATCGACCGTTCATGCTCAACCGATCGCCAAGTTTTGCGCCCCTGCGCACGGAAGCGCGTGTCGAATACCTCGATGCGGACTTCCAGGTCGTGTCGCCAGGCGATCATGTGATTTGTGCGGTGACGGGCGTGAAAATTCCGCTCGATGCGTTGAGTTACTGGAGTGTCGATCTGCAGGAAGCTTACGCGAGCGCAGAGGCTGGCCTCCAACGGGTGATCGCGCAGCGTCAGGCTGAGAGCTCAGGCGACTAGAGCGTTTCTGATTATCGCGAGTCAGACGCGCCCGGCACCCACGACTGCGAGATCGAGCATGGCTGCGATACGGCGCGCATCGCCGTCGGCAAATTGAAACGTGACATCAAATGGGATTGCGGCTCCATGCAGTTGCGCACGAGCGCTCTGAGCCGGCATTCCGGCGAGGCGGACCCAATCCTTCCGGGTCGTGACGAGTTGGGCGCCGCTCTGTCTGGCGGCTTCCAGCAGCCGTTCCGCGTCCACCTCCGAGTACGGATGATGATCGGGAAAGGCGCGCATGTCGGTAAGGTTGACGCCCATTTGCCGAAGCGTGGTGGCGAAGCGGGACGGATTGCCGATACCGGCAAACCCGATCAGCGAGAGATCCGTCAGCGCCAGCGCATCCGGTGCGGGACGCATCTCGCCCTGCAGGAGGATTTTCGATCCGGTTGGCAGGAGTGCGGTCTCTAGCGGTCCGTTCATCACGATTGCATCGACGTGTGCGAGCTGGCTTTCGAGCGACGCGCGCAGCGGCCCTGCCGGGATGCTGAGGCCGTTGCCGAGGCCGCGCGCGCCATCAACGACCGCAAAAGTGAGGGACTTGGCCAGCGTCGGGTTCTGCAGTCCGTCGTCCATGATGATCACGTCAGCACCGGTGCGCTCGATCTGTTTGGCCCCAACAGCTCGATCACGAGCGATGGTTGTCGGTGCCTGGCGGGCGAGCAGCAGCGGCTCGTCGCCGACACGCGCAGCGGTGTCACGGGCAGGATCAACGTCGTATGGGCCCGCGACTTTCCCTCCATAACCGCGGGAGAGAAATGCAACGCGATGCCCGCCGGCCTGAAGCATTTCGGCGAGCGCAAGGCATAGCGGGGTCTTACCCGTTCCGCCCGCGGTGAAATTTCCGACGCAGATGACCGGGATCGACGGGGCATACGTCGGGTTGCGTGCCATCCGGTGAGCGGTGAAGTGACTGTAGAGGCTGCCAAGGGGCCGCAGCGCCTGCGAGATGCCCCGCTGGAGCCTCGTGCCTTTTTTCTCCGGATACCACCAGCCGGGTGTCTCAGTCAGCACGGTCACGCACCTCCGGCCTGGCGAATGGCGACAACCATGGGCGAATGTGCTGCATGGTGAGGGTGAGAGCGCCGGAGAGTTCCTCGAGGGTTTTGGCTCCGTTTGTGATCATTGTCTCACGTGCCGCTTCGTCGTCGAGCACCGATGCCAGTGCGTCGGCGAGCGTCTCGCTGTCGGTTGCGTCGAGGCGTGAGACGGCTGTGCCCTGCACAAGCGTCTCATAAATTTCCTCAAAGTTGTGGACGTGTGGGCCGGTGATGACGGGCACACTCTGGCGCAGCGCCTCCAGTGGGTTTTGTCCCCCGTGCGGCACCAGTGACCCGCCGAGAATGGCCGCTTTTGCGACGTCAAACCAGAGGGGCAACTCGCCCAACGTATCCGCGAGATAAACCTCTATTTCCGGCGTTACGCTCTCGTCCTTCGAACGTTGGACAATGACGTAACCATCGGCCTCAAGCTGCGCGCGGATCTCATCGCCGCGCTCAGGATGACGTGGGGCAAGGATGGTGAGCAGGTCTGGACGTCCTTTGGCCGCCAGTCTGTGCGCGGCTGCTATGATGCGCTCTTCTCCGGGGTGTGTGCTGACCGCTGCGACCACGCTGCGACCGGCCATCAGCGCATGC
>JBCAXC010000327.1:0-3519 GCA_038534255.1 Pseudomonadota bacterium | reverse complement strand
GCGCGGAGAAAAATCGTGTCCCGCAGCAGCGGCCCGGTGCGTCGTCCGACAAGATCACGCGCGGTCTGCGCAAATCCGTCAAGCGCCCCGGCCTCCAAGGCATCACGCAACGGCCCGGCAAGACGCAGAATCCGCATCAGCATCCGCCCGACAGGCTCGCCGACCTCGGGCGCAGCGTTCAGCGCGTTCAGTAGCCCGCGCTGATCAAGTCGCCCGGGCTCCGCGATGTCGTAGCGCCCAAGGACCCGTCCGAGACGGTCTGCTGCCTCTGTCATCCCCGGCTTGATCCGCAGCGCATCGCTCAACGACACCGCAGCGTCATCGATCTCGCCGTTGCGCTCCAGCGCGATCGCCAGATTGTAACGAAGCCCGGCGTTGCGCTGATCGTGCGAGATCGCGGTGACGAACAGATCAATGGCGTTGGCAAAATCGCCCGCTCGCGCTGCATCGACGCCGAGACGTGCCCAGTCCGGCTTTGCGCCAACCGTACTGCTCGCCTGAGAACGGATCTTCGCCATGCGCGCCTCTGAACACACTGCATCCTGTCTGCGCTATACATGCACGCCTGCGTGCGAGGGTGCCAGAGTGCCGACGCCCCCGGTGCGTGTGATCAACAGTCCCGCGCACATCCTTGGCGCACACCACAGCGGGTCGTATCCGTTTGAAAGTCGCCCAGATGACAGCCATGCCGAGTGTGCGCCGCGTCAAACGCCCTCGTTTCGCCCTCAATCGCGGTCTGACCGCGATCGGCTTGCTCGTAGCGGCCGGCGCAGTTGCGGGGCTCGCGCTCGGCTGGCTCGGGCGCTTTCACCCTGTCGCAGATATCGCGTCGCATGCGACATGTCATCTGATCGGCACGTTGATCGGCGCCACGCTCGGCGTGATCGCATGTCGTGCTGGACGCACGGCGTTGGCCGTGACGCTTGTCGCCGTCTGCGCCGTGTCCACACTGGCGATCCCATCCTGGCTCGCCAGCCAGGCCATCTGGTCGCTGGAGGATCGTACCACCCCGCCAACCGACGGTAACATACGGATCGTCAGCCTTAACGCCTGGCACTCCAATCGCGATGTTGATGCGCTCGAGAGGTTTCTCGAGAGCGTCGCCGCCGACATCATAGTGCTGACCGAGTTCGGCCCGGCCAAGTCCGCCCTGGCGAAGCGGCTTGCCAATAAATTCCCCCATCAGGCCGGATGCAGTGACAACATCTGGTGCGCGATGCATCTCCTCTCCCGCCACCCGATCATGCGTTCACAAACCACGTCGCGGCACAACGGCACCGGGCCGCCGACCGTCGAGGTCCAGTTCGGGGCAGCGCTCCGCAACCTGTCGGTCATCGGCGTCCACCTGATGCGTCCGATCGACAGCCGTTGGGGAAGCTACAACGAGGTCACGCAAATCGCGGCACGCGTGCGTGCACTTAGCAAGAGCGCGGGTGCACCGGTCATCGTCGCCGGAGATTTCAATCTCACGCCATGGTCTTGGAACTGGAGAAAATTTCGCGATGAGAGCGGGTTGAAAAACGCCGGTCCCGCTTGGCCTGCTTTATCGCCAGCCTCATGGCCAGCCGCGCCGCTCGTTGCGCCGCAACTCGCAATCGATCATGTTTTCGTCTCAGACGAGCTGAGCGTCACGCGTATTGGTCTTGGGCCCGTTGTCGGATCGGATCATCTCCCGGTCATTGCCGACATCGCCGGGCTCAAAAGTGTGTCGCGCTGAGTAGCGCAATGCCTAGCACCGCTTGCCGCGAGCGGCCTTTTTCAACTCGCTGTTCACATCATCGCTCATCGCAATGATCTGCCCGATGCGCGTTTTCGAGGCGCCCGGCATCGGGGCAGCCAGTGTCTGACGCGCGCGTCCCGTCTCCGCGATGCCGGCATTCAGTTCGCCGCAGCTCAGTTTCGTCTTTGTCCGCCGCCACGCAAACAGTCGCACCCCGGTCGCATAGACGCGTGGACCGGGCCGCGTGCTCACCCAGCGCCGCTGCGGATCGGCCAGCATGGCGTTCAACGTCGCACGCCGCTTGGAGATGCAGGCCTGGCTGTCGTCGATGCAAGTGGCAACAACGGTGCCCTGTGTAGATGCGCACCCTGTGAGCACAACGGCTGCGAACCCGAGCACGCACGACGCGTTGAAGACGTTTGAAAGGAACCGCATCGTCGCCCCGCCTGCGGAAAGTGTTTCGGGCTGTCGACGTCACCGGACCGACACGCCTCGTCCGTATAGCCGATTCCGGACATGCCCGAGCTTTGCGACCATTTGTTGAGCGATCTGGCGTCGCGCGCTACCTAAGAAGCCCCGCTGCGTTTCGGTCGCCCGTTTGGCCTGATGCAACCAAGTTCCGGAGTTCACCGATGCCGCACGCAATCCTTGTCCATGACTACGGCGGTCCGGACGTCATGAGCTGGGTGGAGGTCGAGGTGGCCACACCGCAGGACGGCGAAGTGCTTCTGCGCCAGACGGCGGTCGGGTTGAACTACATCGACGTCTATGTTCGCACCGGCGCCTATCCGCAGCCGTCTCTGCCCTTCACACCAGGCATGGAAGGCGCGGGCGTCGTCGAGGCTGCTGGCGCTGGCGTCACACATCTCGCAGTGGGTGATCGTGTCGCCTACGCCGGGCCCGTCGGCTCCTATGCTGAGACACGTGTCATTGCGGCGGATCGGCTGGTCAAGATGCCGGATGCCATCGACGACCGGACCGCCGCAGCGATGATGCTCCAAGGTATGACAGTGCAGTATCTGCTTCGCCAGACGTTCGACGTCACGCCGCAGACGACCATCCTCTTTCACGCGGCAGCAGGCGGCGTCGGACTGATCGCCTGTCAGTGGGCACGCCATCTCGGCGCCACCCTCATCGGCACCGCGGGCACGGACGAAAAATGCGCGCTGGCGAAGTCTTACGGCGCAACGCATGTCATCAACTACAACACTGAAGACTTCGTCGCCCGCGTGCGCGAATTGACAGACGGGCGTGGTGTCGATGTCGTCTATGACTCGATCGGCAAGGACACGTGCGAACGATCGCTCGACTGCCTGAAAATGCGCGGCCTCTTCGTCAGCTACGGCGCCGCATCCGGGCCGATCACGCACTTCGACGTCGGACTGCTGGCGAAAAAAGGGTCGCTCTACATGACGCGCCCGACGCTGTTCAACTACATCGCCGCGCGGGACGATCTCGAGCGCACGGCGGGCGATCTGATCGATCTGGTAAGCCAGGGCATCATCAAGATCAGTGTCAACCAGACCTACGCCCTTCAAGATGCCGCGCAGGCGCATCGCGATCTCGAAGCGCGCAAGACAACAGGATCAACCGTGCTTCTGACCGAATGACCCCAACCCGCTTTCGCGTCTATGCCGCAGTGCCCCTGATCATGCTACCGGCGCCAGCGCGAAAGCCACACCATGATGGGCCCCAACGCCATGGCGAAACCGATTGAACTCTATTTCTGGCCGACACCCAACGGATTTAAGATCACGATGATGCTCGAGGAGTGCGGGCTGCCTTACGACGTCCGCTCG
>JBCAXC010000326.1:0-3529 GCA_038534255.1 Pseudomonadota bacterium | reverse complement strand
CCCGCACTGTCACACCCGGGGGCTCACCCGTCAGGAGGGGTGCTGGATCTGCGTGAACTGCGGATTTTCGCAATGCAGCTAGGCCAGCCTCGTATGCAATCGTCCTGAAGCGGATCGCACGGCCAGCACGATCTGAGCATCTCCGCACGTGTCGGCGCTCCGTATTCCGCCGCGAGAAGACCCGGCGTGTGCCGCATTTCCGGCATTTTTGTTCCAAAGTTTCAGCACAAGCGTCAGCGACTATTCGTGAAGAAAACAGCGCACGTGCACTGTCTGCATCGGGAACAAATTCATTCGACGCACGTTTGACGATGTAGCGCCACGTGCAGCGACGGCGGTCACGTTCCGCGCAAGCGCAAGCGGCCCAGTGGGAGCCAGAGACGATGACGAACGTGGTGTCACTTTCAGGATCTGCTGAACGCCTGCTGCCGGGAATGGCCGGGCGCGGGATGGCGCAGAATTCGCTCAGCGCACCAACCGTGACGCGCGTCGGTGCATCCGGTCGACGCTACGAGTTGTCGTCGTTCGATCTCTTGAGCTGTCCGGATCTCCACGCCGGCGTTTTCGTCCTCACCTCATCCGATGGTACTGCGACGGCGATTGGCGCGTTGAACGCAAGCGAACCATCCGAGAACCTCGCGACGGTCCGACGGTGTGCCGCTCGTCTTGGCGCGACTGCCGTGCACGTCCGCGCTATCGACAACCCACAAGCTCGATCGACGGCGATTTGGGATTTGCAGTCGCAGGCGTTCGGTCGGGTCGCGACCGACGTTGCGACTGCCGAGCTCTCGCAACAGCGCCGCGTCCGGCTGACCACCGCGCGCTGATCGCGGTTGCCTGGCTGTGGACGCATTTTGCTCGTCCGCAAGCGCGCCAGATCGCGATCGATCAATATCCCAGATTTTTCCGATGGTTGATTGCGAGCTCATGCGCTGACCGCACGCGCAGAGTCCGCACGGATTTTTTTCCGTTGAACGCCGTGACACGACCGAGCCGCGCTGCCAGTAGATTGGCGCTGCCCAGATTGGTTAGCGTTTCATGCGGTGACGGGCCAAGCATCGCAACCAGCCGTTCCAGATCACGGTCGAAAATCCCGAGCCCTCGCAACGCGTCCACAGTGTTGCGGACATAGTCGACATTTGCTCCCGCCCTACCGATTGCACCACGAATGATCCGCGCCCGCGCCGCATCATCGAGCCGGCCGACATATTGGCCGTGCGTCGGATCAACCACATAGCAGACCGCCGCTTGCGTTCCGCCAAACTGGCCAGTCGCTTCGTCGCGGAACCGTACGGGCCGCGTCCGTTCCTGATAGACGCCGGTGACCTGCTCGCGTGCACGCAACCGCCGGAGCACCTCGCCTGCGTGCCGTGGCGCGACACGAAATGCAGCACCGTCGCACGACCCACCGCGTTCAAGCGCAAAGATCAGACCCGGCCAGGCGACGGTCCCGCGATGCGCTACGGAGTAGGCACACAGTGCGCGGTGAAAACCGTGCAGCCGCGCGATGCGCCGTTCCTCATATGGAAAATCCGGTCGCCAGATCAGCGAGGCGTAGCCAAAAACCCAAAGGTTATGCGGGGCGCTCATTCCGCGGCGTATGGTGATGGCACGGGGCCGAGCTTCGCGGGGCGTCCAGCGCTCGCTTCAAGTCGCCCGAAGTCCGGCCCAGCAACTTCCTGCCCGGCATCAATGATACCGCGACGGATCGCACGCGTTCGCGCGAAGAGCTCGAACAGCGCATCCCCGTCTCCATGCGCGACTGACGCGCGCAGGTCCGCCAGATCGGAGGAAAAATTATCGAGCATCTGCAGCAGCGCATCACGGTTGTTCAAGCACACATCGCGCCACATCACCGGGTCCGAGGCCGCAAGTCGGGTAAAATCGCGGAATCCGCCGGCGGAAAACTTAATCACCTCGGAGCGCGTGATGTCCTCAAGGTCAGCCGCTGTCCCTACGATGTTGTAGGCGATCAGGTGCGGCAGGTGGCTGGTTGTCGCGAGCACGAGATCATGATGCGCGGCATCCATCGTCTCAACGGTGCTACCAAGCGCTTCCCAGAACCGCCGCACCGTCGTAAGCGCATTTTCATCCGTCGACGTATCTGGCGTCAGGATGCACCAGCGCCCGTCAAAAAGTGTCGAGAAGCCGGCGTCCGGCCCGCTCTGCTCCGTGCCCGCGATCGGATGTCCGGCGACGAAGCGCTCCGGCCGCAGCATGGCATCCGCCATATCGCGCAGCACCGATTGCTTGGACGAGCCGACATCGGTCACAACGGCCATGCTGTCGAGTGAGGGACGGATCGCTCGCACCACATCGCCCATGGCGCCGAGCGGCACGGCGAGCACGACAAGGTCTGCGCCCCGCGCCGCGTCGCCGTCGAGCGGACGCACCTCGTCGCCAAGCCCGATCTCGACCGCTCGCGCGCAAACGTCAGCGCTCCGGTCGATCCCGATAATCCGTTGTGCAAGCCCCCGCGCCGCCACAGCACGCGCGATCGATGAGCCGATCAACCCGAGGCCGATCACGGCAAGCGTCGGCACGAGAGGCGTGGTCGCGGGCTCGGCGTCGTCGTCCGTCCCCGTCGAAGGGTGTGGATTGCTCACGAACTGGCCTCAGCCGAAACCGACGCCCCAGGCCCGCGAACGAAGCCACGCAAAGCGGCAATGACCGCCGCATTGTCCCCGTCGGAGCCAATCGAGATGCGCAGCGCGTCCGGCAAGCCGTAGCCGGACACACGACGCACGAGGATACCCTCGTATTTCAGATGCGCTTCCGCGGCTTGCGCGCCGTGCGTGTCTGCCGTGCACCCCTGCGGAGGAAAATGTACAAGGATGAAATTGGCAACGCTTGGCGTGACCGTTAACCCGATCTCGTCGAGCGCAGCCGGCAGCGCTTCAAGCCATTTGGAGTTGTGCGCAATGCTCGCGTCCTCATGGGCCGGGTCGCGCATTGCCGCCGCACCTGCTGCAATCGCGGGCGCACTGAGGTTGAACGGCCCGCGGATGCGGTTAAGGACGTCGACCACGTCGAGCGGCCCGTAAAGCCAGCCGATCCGCAGCGCCGCAAGTCCGTGAATCTTCGAGAACGTCCGTGTCATGACCACGTTGTCATGTGTCGCCACGAGCTCGAGCCCCGCCTCATAGTCATTGCGGCGGACATACTCGGCATAGGCTGCATCGAGCACGAGGAGGATATCGTCCCGCAGCCCGTCACGCAGCCGCCGCACGTCATCGAACGGAAGATAAGTGCCCGTCGGATTGTTCGGGTTGGCGAGAAAGACGATCCGGGTTTGCGGCGTCACGCGATCGAGAATGGCATCGACGTCGGCCGTAAGATCACGTTCTGGCGCGACGACGGGTTTGGCACCGTTCGCCATTGTCACGATGCGGTAAACGAGAAACCCATGCTCAGTGAAGATCGCTTCGTCGCCGACGTTGAGATAGGCGCCCGCCAGTAGCTGCAGCAGTTCGTCTGATCCCGCGCCACAGACAATCCGGCGGGCACTTATCTTCCGTTCGATGACGTG
>JBCAXC010000325.1:0-3575 GCA_038534255.1 Pseudomonadota bacterium | reverse complement strand
CGCGAACGACCACCGTCGCAAAACTCAACATGGAGTTGTGCATTGGGGAGGGGCCATCGCACTCGATGTCCGTGACGAAGTAGTAAGCGGTCGGTGTAGCCATCAGTCTTCCAGTCCTCGTGCAGCAAGATGCCAACCAACGCGACCAACAAAAAAGGCGGCGATGCAACGACGATGACATTCTGGGAGACCCAGCCGAATGCGTGGAAGGCTGCGACGCATGAGCCGCGGCCGCCACAAGAGGTCATGACCGAGTTCGTCGCGTGGGTGGAGACGTTTGACGGCACGCGCTCATTCGCCGCCCGTCCGCTCATGTTCGACGGGATGTGGATCGAGCACTACCTGCGCGACTTTGCGGGGCGCTTCCTGCTAGATGTGCCCTATTGGGGCCGTATGGTTTTCACCGGCGGCACGCTCGATATAGGAAGTTTTATCTCCGGGCTCTTCGGGCATACCTATCCCCACACTGGTGACATCGCGTTCCCGCAGTCATGGCTCGGCGAGCACGAGCACGAGCACACGCATCGCGCCATTGATGATGCGCGTGGATACGCAGTTCTCCTCAGCAAACTGCTGAAGCTTGCCCGCGAAACGTCCGCCCACCCCGATGATTTCATCGGTGACCGCTCGTCGCTCAAGAAACGACATGAGAAAAACTAAAGCCCCGGATACATCATCCCGGTCATTTTATCCGAGAGCGCCCAGAGCCGTTCGGCCAGTTTCTCGTCGCGCGCCCGGTTGCTCATCGACGCGGCGCCGACGGGACCGGCCCACTCCATCCGGTCCTGCGGTCCGAGGTAATCTCCGTTCGCCGCGTCTGGCGCTGTAGCGGCAGCGAGGGTGGACCATGCACCTTGCGAGGCAGAGTTGAGCAGCGGCCCGGCAAGGGGAAAAAGCATCGCAAGCGGCCCGGGCATGTGCCGTCCAAGCTCTGTCGCCGAAGCGCCGGGATGGCAGGCGATCGCCCGCACCTTGAGCCCGCGAGCCGCGATACGGCGCGCGAGTTCCTGGGCGTGCAGCAGGTTCGCCAGCTTGCTCATCGCATAGCGGTCCCAGCGCGAATATTTTTGCTCCGCGTTCGGATCGCGAAAGTGGATCGTCCCCGCCTTGTGCGCATTCGACGAGGTGATGACGATGCGCGGCGCGCCATCTTCCTGGCAGAGGCGCTCAAACAGCAGCCCCGTGAGCGCAAACGTGCCAAGGTGATTGACGCCGAATTGGCTCTCGAACCCGTCAGCCGTCATCTCCCGCGGCGGCATCATCAGCCCGGCGTTATTGATGAGCGCGTCTAGCCGCGGCTCGCGCGCAATCGTCTCCGCTGCCGCACGGATTGACGCGAGATCACCAAGGTCCAACAGCACCACCTCAACGTCAGCGTCCGGCGTCACCTGGCGGATCGCGCCACACGCCGCATCGGCCTTCGCTTGCGACCGACAGGCGAGCAGAACGCGTCCGCCCCGCGTGGCCAATACCTTCGCGGCCTCAAACCCGATGCCCGTGTTGGCTCCGGTGACGACAAACGTGCGCCCCGTTTGGTCAGGCACGTCGTCGGCTGTAAATCGATGCACCATCTTTCAGCTCCTGATTGGAGCGCGAACTTTACACGCGCCAGCCGCAAGCGCACCCTGATCGAACGCCGCGCAGGCGGCACCAGACGCGGGAGCGGACCATCATGCTGCAGAACATAACGCTGCCGGACGCCGTGGCAGATGCGCGAGCACGTTATGCTCGCCGCCGCCCGAAAACCGAGGCGGCCCATCGCGACGCAACCCGCGTCATGCCGGGCGGCAACACACGCACGGTGCTCTATCACGGCCCGTTTCCGCTGCGCGTCTCGGGCGGCGAGGGCGCGCATCTGACCGATGTCGACGGCCACCGGTATCTCGATCTCTTGGGCGAGTACACCGCCGGCGTCTTCGGTCACTCACATCCGGCGATCCGGGCCGCCGTCACCCGCGGTCTCGATGTCGGTCTCAACCTCGGCGCGCATGGCACGCTGGAGGCCGAGCTTGCGGCGCATGTCACGGCGCGCTTCCCGGCCATCGCGCAGGTCCGCTTCACAAACTCCGGGACCGAGGCCAATCTTCTCGCCGTTTCGCTCTCCCGCGCCGCGACAGGCCGCGACGGTATTCTCGTTTTCACCGGCGGCTATCATGGCGCGCTGATGTACTTCGGGCCGGGCGGTGGACCCAACGTAAATGCGCCCTTCGCCTTCAGCATCGGCACGTTCAACGATGTTGAAGGTACGCGCACACTCCTGCGTGAGAAGGGACACGAATTGGCCTGCGTCCTCGTTGAGCCGATGCTGGGTTCCGGAGGCTGCATCCCGGGCACCCCGGAATTTCTCTCCATGCTGCGCGAGGAGACAATTGCGGCCGGGTGTCATCTCATCTTCGACGAAGTGATGACGTCGCGTTTTGGACCGCGCGGCGCGCACGGGCTTTACGAGATCACTCCGGATCTTGTCACGCTCGGCAAGTGGGTCGGCGGCGGCGTCAGCTTCGGCGCGTTCGGCGGCCGGGCGGACCTCATGGCGCTGTTCGATCCTTCCGCCCCGACTGCGCTACCTCATGCCGGCACGTTCAACAACAACACACTCTCGATGTCCGCCGGAGTAGCTGCACTCACCGAGGCCTTCACCCCGGATGATGCAACCCGCCTCCACGCCCGGGGAGAGAAATTCCGCGATGGGTTGAACACTGTGTTCGCTGACGCAGATGTCGCGACCTCCGTCTCCGGCATGGGCTCGTTGATGAACATTCACGGCGTGGCGGGTCCGGTGACCACCGTCGCAGATCTCGCCAACACCGACGATGCAACCCGTGAACTGATCTTCCTCGATCTGCTGGAGCGCGGCGTTTACATCGCACGCCGCGGCTTTATCGCGCTCTCCATGGCGGTAACAGATGCCGATCTGGACCGTGTTGTAGGCATCCTCAACGAGATCGTCGCCGATCGACGCACCGTGTTGCCGCGACGCTGAGGCCGGACTGCGCCGCCAGCCACACGCCGCTCCGCTGTCACTGGCCGCGACCTTGCAAGCCGATCGCATGTTTTGCCGCGACGGAGACTTCCATGGCGATAACGGGCGACAGTGTCGGCTTCGAAGCTGCAAAATCCGGCTCAGCGGCGGATGTTGTCACATCGGAGAGCCTACCCGACCGCGTGCCGGACACGGCTCGCCTTGCAAAAATTTGCGAGGCCGCCGCCAACGACATCGTGGTGTTGATCGGTGAGGGTGACCTGCCGGCGATCATGGTGAACGCGCTGCATGGAGCCTTCGGCCCCGTGACGGTGATCCGCGAGCAAAAGCAGCCGACAGCCATGATGATCAAGCGGCGGATGAAATTGCTCGGGCCCGTTGCCACCATCGGTCAGGTCGGCTTCGGGCTGCTGCTCAAGCTCATCCACCGACGCAGCGAAGCGCGGAAATCGGAGATCATCGCGGAGAAGGGCATGGACCCGACGCTCGATCCGGCCCGCGTGACCGTCCATAATGTTGAGTCAGTCAACGCGGCCACGTGCAAAGACCTCCTGCAACGCCTCGCACCGCGCGTCGTCGTTGTCGTACGGCC
>JBCAXC010000324.1:0-3586 GCA_038534255.1 Pseudomonadota bacterium | reverse complement strand
CCGAAGAGCTCCGTTTTGTCGATCAATGCTATGCGTCGTCTCTTACGCAGCAGCCGCTTCGCTTTCGTTTTCGGCATTCGCGGCGATCTCGGCCTCGTGGCGGGCGCGGTCGTCCTTGCCTTTTTCGCTCTCGTCGCGATCAACCAGTTCGATGACGGCCATCGGGGCGTTGTCACCGTGGCGGAAGCCAGCTTTCAGCACGCGGGTGTAACCGCCCATGCGATCGGCATAGCGGGGGCCCAGCACGTCAAAGAGTTTTTTGACGACCGCGTCGTCCTGGATCTTCGCCGCTGCCTGACGACGCGCGTGAAGCGAGCCATTCTTGCCAAGCGTGATCACCTTGTCGGCAATGCGCTTAAGCTCTTTCGCTTTCGGCAGCGTGGTGACGATCTGCTCATGCCGCAGCAGAGAGGCCGTCATGTTCACGAACATCGCCTTGCGGTGGCTCGCCGTGCGGTTGAGTTTTCTGTAGCCGTGACCGTGTCGCATGTTTTCTTCCGTCCTGCGGCGGTTTGCGGTCGCCGCTGATTACAAATCAGGTGCCTGAAACTCAGAAGTGGTCTTCGAACCGCTTGGCGAGTTCCTCGATGTTGTCCGGCGGCCAGTTCGGCACATCCATACCGAGGTGCAGGCCCATCGCGGCGAGCACTTCCTTGATCTCGTTCAGCGATTTTCTGCCGAAGTTCGGCGTGCGCAGCATCTCGGCTTCCGTCTTCTGGATCAGATCGCCGATGTAGATGATGTTGTCGTTCTTCAGGCAGTTGGCCGAGCGGACCGACAATTCAAGCTCGTCGACCTTCTTGAGAAGCGCGGCGTTGAACTCGAGATCCGGTGCGGCTTCGGCCGGCTGCTCGCGCTGTGGCTCTTCGAAGTTGATGAAGATTTGCAGCTGATCCTGGAGGATGCGCGCGGCAAGAGCGACGGCGTCATCCGCCTTGATCGAACCGTCGGTCTCAACCGTCATGGTCAACTTGTCGTAGTCGAGCACGGTGCCTTCGCGCGTGTTCTCGACCTTGTAGGAAACCTTTTGGACCGGGCTGTAGAGGCTGTCGACCGGGATCAGGCCGATTGGCGCGTCGCCAGGGCGGTTCTGCTCGGCGGGGACGTAGCCCTTGCCGGTTGCGGCCGTGAATTCCATCCGCATCGAGGCGCCTTCATCCAGCGTGCAGATGACGTGGTTCGGGTTCAGGATCTCGACTTCGGAGCCGGTCTCGATGTCGCCAGCGGTCGCGACGCCCGGACCTTCCTTGCGGAGCACCATGCGCTTGGTGCCTTCCGAATGCACTTTTACCGCGATCCCCTTGATGTTGAGGATCATGTTGGTGACGTCTTCGCGCACGCCGGGAATGGAAGAAAACTCATGCAGAACGCCGTCGATGTGCACGCTCGTGATCGCGCCACCCTGGAGCGATGAGAGCAGAACGCGGCGCAGCGCGTTGCCAAGCGTCATGCCGAAGCCGCGCTCCAGCGGTTCCGCAACGACCGTCGCAACCCGACCGGCGTCACGCCCGGCGGTGATAGCGAGTTTTTGCGGCTTGATCAGATCCTGCCAGTTTTTCTGCACGGGATGACATCCTTGTCGTCGGCGAGAGCACAGTGGTGGCGCGCCCGAAGCGCCGCACTGTCTCGCGTGTTTCGTCATTGCGGTGTGCTGTTCACGAATGCTGACGCGTCAAAAATCCGGCCAAAGCGTTCGCGACGGGAGGAGCACCCGCGGGGCTTGCAACGCTCTAGACGCGCCGCTTCTTGCGGGGACGGCAGCCGTTATGGGCGATCGGCGAAACGTCCTGGATGGAGGTGATGTTGAAGCCAGCGGCCTGGAGGGCACGCAGTGCGCTTTCGCGGCCCGAGCCCGGACCTTTGACAAGCACTTCAAGCGTCTGCATGCCGTGGTCGGCGGCTTTTTTGCCGGCGTCTTCGGCAGCGACCTGTGCGGCATACGGCGTGGACTTGCGCGAGCCCTTGAAGCCCATCGTCCCGGCGGACGACCATGAGATCGCGTTTCCCTGGGCATCCGTGATCGTGATCATCGTGTTGTTGAACGTGGCATTCACATGCGCGACGCCGGAAGAAATATTCTTCTTTACCCGGCGTTTCGTGCGCTGGCGGTCTTTGGCCATTTTTCTCTCTTTTGTCTCGGCTGCCATCGCGATGTGCGGTGGCCCCTACGAAGGTGATCTGGTGGCCGGCACTGCGCATTGCGCAACCCGGCCTCTCGTCATGCTGATCGCCCGCGACGCCGCGCGTCCTGGGCGGGCAGCCTATTTCTTCTTGCCGGCGATCGCTTTTGCCGGGCCTTTGCGGGTGCGTGCGTTCGTGTGCGTGCGCTGACCGCGAACCGGAAGGCCGCGACGATGGCGCAGGCCGCGGTAGCAGCCGAGATCCATCAGCCGTTTGACGTTCATCGACACTTCACGACGCAGATCACCCTCGACCTGATAATCCCGGTCGATTAGCTCGCGGACCTGGATCACCTCGGCTTCGCTCATCTCGTTCACGCGGCGCTCAGCCGGGATGTTCGCCTTTTCGCAGATGTCGCGGGCGAACTGACGGCCAATGCCGTGAATATAGGTCAGCGCGATGACAACGCGCTTGTTCGTCGGGATATTGACGCCTGCGATGCGGGCCATGTGCGTTATTCTCCTCGGGCGGCGCGCGGCCGCGATATCATTTCGTGCATGTCAGCGCGCAAACCGTGAGACAAACACGAAAATGGACCGCAGCGCACCCGAACGTGGGGCGGTCAGCCGGTCCAAAACCTCTGTTCCGTGAGATTGCGACGGTCTTAGTGCCGCACTGCAATCCCGTCAACCAAAGATGCTCGAGAGCAACCCTTTCGATTCGTTTTTTCCGGCCGCATCAAGCGCCTCGGAGATTGAGGCTGTGACCGCGTCCATGGACGACATCCCGTCGATGGACCGCAACATGTCACCAGCGAAATAAAAGCCGAGCAGTGGGGACGTTTCCTTGTAGTACGCCAGCAGGCGCGCATTGAACGTCTCGGCGTTGTCATCGGCGCGGCGCTTGAAGTCATGCGATCCGCACTTATCGCAGGTGCCGTCGACCAGGGGCGGCTTGAAGGTATCGTGATAACCTTCGCCGCAGTTGCCGCAGGTAAAGCGCCCGGTGATCCGCTCGACCAGTTTCACGTCGTCGACCTGCATCTCGATCACCGCATCAAGGCTCTTGCCCTTGTCCGCGAGCATCGCTTTGAGGGCGGCGGCCTGCTGGAGCGTGCGCGGAAAACCGTCGAGAATGAAGCCGTTGTCGCAATCCGGCTGGTCGATACGCTCGGAGATGATTCCGATCACGATCTCGTCGGACACGAGACCGCCGCTTTCCATGACGGCTTTGGCTTTTTGACCGATCTCGGAACCTGCGGCGACAGCGGCGCGAAGCATATCGCCCGTCGACAGCTGCACCAGACCGCGGGCTTCTTCGATGCGTTTGGCCTGCGTGCCTTTGCCGGCGCCCGGAGGGCCAAGCAGGATAATATTCATCGCCGGACCATGCCTTTCGGTCCGCCCTGGCGCCCCTTGAGTTTCGCCTTCTTGATCAGGCCCTCGTACTGCTGGGCGATCAGATG
>JBCAXC010000323.1:0-3589 GCA_038534255.1 Pseudomonadota bacterium | reverse complement strand
ATCGTGCGCATCGATGCGCGAGATATCGAGGTTCGTCGGGATCTCGACGACGCGCAGCCCGTAGATGTCGCCGAATTCTTCGGCCTCGGTGGCGGCCGTCCCGGTCATCCCGGCGAGTTTGTCGTACAGGCGGAAATAGTTCTGGAAGGTGACCGAGGCGAGCGTCTGGTTCTCGGGCTGGATCTTCGCGCCTTCCTTGGCCTCGATCGCCTGATGCTGGCCGTCGGAGAGGCGCCGACCCTCCATCATGCGCCCCGTGAACTCGTCGATCAGGATCACGTCGCCACCTTTGACGATGTAGTCCTTGTCGCGCTGATAGAGCAGGTGCGCCCGCAGTGCCTGGTTCACATGGTGGACGACACTGACGTTCTCGATGTCATAAAAATTCTCGCCCTGCAGCAGGTCCGCGTCGCGCAGCAGTTCCTCGACATGCTCGTTGCCGACCTCGGTCAGCGTCACCTGCCGCTGTTTTTCATCCAGCTCATAGTCGTCCGGCACGAGCCTCGGGATGAACCCGTCGACGGTGTTGTAGAGTTCGCTGCGATCCTCGACCGCGCCGGAGATGATGAGCGGCGTCCGCGCTTCGTCGATCAGGATGGAATCGACCTCATCCACGATCGCAAACGCATGCCCGCGCTGCGCCATTTCCGCTGCCGACATCTTCATGTTGTCGCGCAGGTAATCGAAGCCGAGCTCGTTGTTCGTCGCGTAGGTCACGTCGCACGCGTACTGCGCCTGGCGCTCTTCGTCGTCGAGCCCGTGCACGATGCAGCCGACGGTGAGGCCGAGGAAGCGATAGACCTGCCCCATCCATTCCGCATCGCGTTGCGCCAGATAGTCGTTCACCGTGACGACATGCACGCCCCGATCAGCAAGTGCGTTGAGATACACGGCGAGAGTCGCGACGAGCGTCTTGCCCTCGCCCGTCTTCATCTCGGCGATGCGCCCGTCGTGCAGCACCATGCCGCCGATCAGCTGCACATCAAAATGACGTTGGCCGAGCGTGCGTTTCGCGCCTTCGCGCACGGTGGCAAAGGCCTCCGGCAACACGTCATCCAGAGATCGACCGTCTGCGATTTCTTTCTTGAACTGCGCGGTGCGTTCCCGAAGCTCATCGTCGCTCAGCTTCTCGAAATCGGCCTCAAGCGCATTGATGGTCTCGACATTCGCCCGATAGCTTTTGAGGATCTTGTCGTTGGGATCACCGAAGATTTTTTTGGTGATCGAGCCCAGTGACAGCATGTCCGGCAGTCCTCTTGGAAAGTGCGGTGCGGGGGTGCCCGAAAATGCAGCGATCAGGCACCTTCAACAGGGCCCTCGGGTCACGTGTTCCGCCACCTCAATGGATGCCCGGCACGATGCGCAAAATGTCACGCTCCGGCCGCGGCGATTGCTGCGAGAGATAGGAGTCCGCCAATACCATGTCAACGCGATCGCAGCCACGCCAGCGCCTCGTGCATGTCGGTCCGCAGGCCGCATTCGCGCCCGTTTCACATGCTCCACCGTCGGGTCACTCATCTGTCATGTCTGGCGGGGTGCATCGCGGGCAAACACGCGTATAAGGCCCGCAACCCGGCCTTTGGCCCCAACACACCCAACAAGACGACAACCAAGGAGACGACCATGCTGCGTGAATCCATCGCCGGAGCCGCCGTTGCGGCGCTTCTGCTTACCTTTCCTGCGACCACCGCGATCGCTGACGAGACCGTTATCGCGACCGTCAACGGGGTCACCGTCACCCAGAAGGATCTCGATTTCGCCGCCTCGGAGATTGGCCCGCAGCTCTCGACCGTGCCGGGCGAACAACGCAAGCAGGTGCTGGCGGACTACGTGATCGAGAACACGTTGCTGGCTCTGGCTGCAAAGAAGGACAAGCTGGGCGATGCCTCCGGCTTTGACGATCGCCTCTCGTACTATCGCCAGCGGGCCCTGCGCGACGCCTACTTCGAGAAGACAGTCATCAAGTCCGTGACCGAAGCGGACGCGAAAAAGGTCTATGATCAGCAGATCGGCGGACAGGCACCGCAGGAAGAATTTCGCGCACGTCATATCCTCGTGAAGACCGAGGCCGACGCCAATGACGTGGTGGAGCAACTCAACCGCGGCGCCGATTTCGCCGAACTTGCCAAGACCAAATCGACCGGTCCGAGCAACGCTCGCGGCGGCGACCTTGGGTATTTCTCCAAAGGTCAAATGGTCAAACCGTTTGAAGACGCTGTGCTGAAGCTCGAGAAAGGTGCGGTGTCCGAGCCGGTTAAAACCCAGTTCGGTTGGCACGTCATCAAACTCGAAGACAAGCGACAGCGCGAGCTGCCGAAGTTCGGCCCGCTGAAAGAGCGGATTATGTCATCGCTGATTCAGCAGAAAGCCGCCGAGGTTTTGAGCGGCCTGCGCCAGAGTGCAACGATCGAGTTCGCCGACAAGGAACTGGAAAAGCAGATCGAGCAGGCGCGTCGCGGCAGCTTTTCCGGCGGCGAGCAGCAGTAGCGCCCGATTGAAGTCTCACTGACGGTCCGGGGCATCCGAACGCGGGTGCCCCGACGCCGGCAACGTACGCCGCTTGCGAAAACGGCAGCCAGCTTCTAGTCGAACGGCGACCGCGCTCCCAATGACCGGGCGGGAGGCCCGCCGACACCAATGACCAAAGTCTCTCGCTTTGCGCCCGACGTACCGCAGGTCATGCCGGCTGTAGACGGCGTGACCCTCGCCACGTGCGCGGCCGGCATCAAGTACAAGGATCGCGCTGATCTCCTGTTGGCCCGCTTCGTTGAGGGAACAACTGTCGCCGGCGTCTTCACCCGCTCGCGTTGCGCCTCCGCACCCGTCGACTGGTGCCGTCAGCATCTCTCCGGCGGCCACGCCCGCGCGCTTGTCGTCAATGCGGGCAATGCCAATGCCTTTACGGGCAGGCGCGGCGCCGACGCCACCCGCGTTACAGCAGACATCGCTTCTGAGGTTTCGGACTGCGCGCCGAATGAGGTGTTCCTCGCCTCGACCGGCGTGATTGGGGAGCCGCTCGATCCGGCAGGCTTCGCAGATGCTTTGCGCGGGCTCGCGGAAACCCGGACGCAAGACGGCTGGCCCGAAGCCGCGGCGGCGATCATGACCACCGACACCTACGCGAAAATGGCGTCGCGCACCGTCGATCTCGGTGATGGCGTGATCACCCTCAACGGCATCGCGAAAGGCAGCGGCATGATCGCGCCTGATATGGCGACAATGCTCGCCTTTGTCGCGACCGACGCCGCTATTCCGGCCTCTCTCCTCCAGAGCATGCTGGCTGACACCACAAACACCACCTTCAACGCCATCACCGTCGACAGCGACACCTCAACGAGCGACACCCTGATGGCGTTTGCGACGGGGCAAAGCGCGGCAGCCCCTATCGAGAACGATCCGGCAAGCCCGCGCGCAAAACTGTTCGTCGATGCGCTGCATGATCTCCTGCACGACCTCGCCCTGCAGACGGTCAAGGACGGCGAAGGCATTACCAAGTTCGTCACCATCACTGTGACCGGTGCGGAGAATAATTCTGCAGCGAACACCATCGCCCGTTCCATCGCCAATTCCCCTTTGGTCAAGACCGCCA
>JBCAXC010000322.1:0-3589 GCA_038534255.1 Pseudomonadota bacterium | reverse complement strand
GTCAGAGACTGTGCCGTCCTTGAACGCGCCGCTCGATTGGCCATGCCCGGAATAGTCGAAGCGCGTGAACGCCAGCCCGTTTTGCGCGGCCCAATCCGCCATCGCGGACGCCTTTGTCCCGTCCATCGTCGAGTTGAATCCGGAGAGCCAGAGCAGTCCGGGACGCGGTGCCACGTCATCATTCTGCGGAGCCGTAACGTGGCGATAGGCGATCCTTCGAAGGGGCGCCGCCCCGTCGTTGTCCGGACCGACATCGAGAAACATTGTCTTGTCGTCGGACATTTGCCACATCGCTTCGGACTAGGGCCGCTTGAAAGACCCGCATGACGACCATTCTCCAGATCGTGCCACAGATGAAGCCGGGCGGCGTGGAATTTTACACGCTGCGGATGGTGGATGCTGTCGTGAAAGCGGGCGGGCGGGCGCTCGTCGCGAGTGCTCCGGGTGAACTCGTCAGCGAGATCGATGCACTTGGCGGCGAACATGTGCATGTCTCCGCCGACGCGAAAAACTGGCTGCGCTGGCCGGGCATCGCGCGCCAGTTGTCCGACCTCATCGCGCGGGAGGCGGTCGACCTCGTGCATGTCGGCAGCCGCGGCCCCGGCTGGCTGGCTCTCCTTGCGAGGCGTCACCGCGCATTCCCGCTGGTCATGAATTATCACGGCGCCTACAGCACCGGTTTTCCTGGAAAGACCCTCTACAATCGCGTGATGACGCGCGGTGATGTCTGCCTTGCGTCGTCCCGCTTCACGGCACAGATCGTGCGGGAGCAGCACGGGCTCGCCGACGACAAACTCGTGCGGATCTGGCTCGGCATTGATCCCGCCGACTTCGATCCAGCCGATATCGATGACACCCGCCGTCGGGCGCTGCTGGACACCTGGGGCATCCGCGACGGACAGCGCATCGTGCTCTCGGCGGGACGTCTGGTCTCTTTGAAGGGCCATGACGTCGTGATCCGCGCGGCGGACCACGTTCTCCGCGCCCACGACGATGCGGTGTTCGTCATCGCGGGGGACGATTCCGGCCGCGATCAGTATCGCACCAAACTCGAGGAGATGGCCGCCGCATCCTACGATCCGTCGCGCGTCCGGCTCGTCGGCCATTGCGCCGACATGGCTGCAGCATTTGCCACCGCGCATGTCTCGGTCATCGGGTCGATCCGACCGGAAACCTTCAGCTACGTCGCCGTCGAGAGCCAAGCGATGGGTTGCCCGGTCATCTCTGCGGACGCGGGCGCCGTCGGCGACACAATCGAGACAGATGACGAGGCGGGTCGAACGGGTTGGCTTTATCCGCCGGGCGACGCGGACGCGATGGCAAAGCGGATCAACGCAGCGCTGACGATGAGCCCCGAAGATCGCGCTGCGATGGGCGCGCGGTGCCGGTCCCGAACGCTGGACCTATTCACCCTCGAGCGCATGCAACGCGAAACGCTCGCGCAGTATGATCGCCTCCTCGGCACGCAACTTGCCGCCCGGTTCTCCGACCGCCACCACGCCTGAGCCGGGCCCCGTAAAACCCGGACCATAAGCGGCTTTCCCGGCTTGTCAGGTCGGCGGGGCGCCCGTATATGCGGAGCACCCCGGCTATCGGGGCACGGAGCAACAAGAGAGGAGATTGCGACATCCCACGCCGACCAAGACGTTTCGCGCCGGAGCGCGAGAACAAGGGGCCGAAGACCAACGAGGACATTGCGGCCGAAACCGTCCAGCTGATCGACGCCGAAGGCACCAACGTGGGCCCGACCCCGCGCGCGGACGCCCTTGAACAGGCCGCGGAAGCCGGCCTCGACCTCGTCGAGATTTCCCCGAATGCCGAGCCACCGGTCTGCAAGATCATGGACTACGGCAAGCACAAGTATCAGGCCCAGAAGAAGGCGAACGAGGCGCGCAAAAAGCAGAAGACCTTCGAAGTGAAGGAAATCAAGATGCGCCCCAACATCGACACCCACGATTACGACGTGAAGATGCGTGCGATGCACAAGTTCTTCGATCAGGGCGACAAGGTGAAGGTCACAATGCGATTCCGCGGTCGCGAGATGGCGCACCAGAATCTCGGCCTCGAGCTGCTTCACCGCGTGCGCGATGAGGTGGAAGAGCGGGCCAAGGTCGAGGCGGAAGCCAAGATGGAAGGCCGCCAGATGATCATGGTGCTGGCGCCCCGCTGATCGAGCCGGGTGTTGCAGGACGTGGCGCGCATCGCGAGGCGCGCGCCACCAACCGGCATCGCCCTCCCGAGCCATGATCGAGATGGACGTCGCTGAACACTTGTCTCCGCCGCCCGCATCGCCTAGATAGCCGGTAATCAAGACATTCTCGATGTACGAGAGTGGCTCCCCCGGGGGCCGCTCTTTTTGGTTTGGACCTGCGCCTCCTCGTGAACGACACCGAAGAACAGACAGCTGCGACACCGCAAACGCCCGATCCGTCTCGCCGCTTCGTGCGCGAGGTGGGGATCGCGCGTCAGGTTGCCGAGATGGTTGAGCCGATCATCGAAGGCCTCGGCTTCCGGCTTGTCCGGGTGATGCAGTCTGGCCGCGATGGTGGCACGGTGCAAATCATGGCGGACGCGGCCGAGCGCGAGATCACGGTTGAGGATTGTGCTGAGATTTCGCGCACGATATCGCCGCTGCTGGACACGTATGACCCGATCCCCGGCAGTTATCAGCTTGAGGTCTCCTCGCCAGGCATCGACCGTCCGTTGGTCCGTCCATCGGACTTCGAGGACTGGGCAGGCTACGAGATCAAGCTCGAGGTCCGCGAACTGGTGGACGGGCGTAAACGCTTTCGCGGCGTGCTCGAAGGGTTTGACGAAGAAAACCGCGGCGAGGTTCGCCTGCGCACCGATCTTGAAAACGGCGATGGCGAAACCACGCTGGGATTTCCGATGGCGCTCGTCGAAAGCGCCAAACTGATGATGACAGACGACCTGATTGCAGAAGCCCTCAAGCGCCAGAAAAAGCTGGGGCGGGTCGGCGACGCAGACGCAACGTAGGCGGCAAAACGCCTGGGATAAAAATTGGCGCGCCGGATCTTCCGGTCGCCCGAACGGACGAGGACTGACATGGCCGAAGCAGGCGTGAGCGCAAACAAGATCGAGCTGCTGCAGATCGCGGACGCGGTGGCCCGCGAAAAGGTGATCGACCGTGAGATCGTCATCTCCGCGATGGAAGAGGCGATCACCAAGGCGGCGAAATCCCGCTACGGCAGCGAGAACGAGATCCGCGCGGAGATTGATCCGAAAACCGGCGAGATCAGCCTTGAGCGCCTGCTTGAAGTCGTCGAGGAAACCGTCAGCGATGCCACGCAGATCCTGCTTGTCGATGCCAAGAAGCGAAACCCGGAAGTGAAGGTCGGAGATTATCTCGCAGAACCGCTCCCGCCGCTCGATTTCGGCCGCGTGGCCGCGCAGAACGCGAAGCAGGTCATCGTTCAGAAGGTCCGCGACGCGGAGCGCGAGCGCCAATATGAAGAGTTCAAGGATCGCATCGGCCAGGTCATCAACGGCCTCGTCAAGCGCGAAGAACATGGCCACGTGATCGTCGATCTTGGTCGCGGTGAAGGTATTGTCCGGCGCGACGAAAAAC